>NZ_JAKMSC010000019.1:0-26485 GCF_025772425.1 Campylobacter sp. FU_497
ACAGATTTATTTATTACTGCTTATGGTGGTAATGGAGTGGTAGAAACGAACATATATTGGGATATTTTTAGAAAAACTTTTCAAAGAGATATAGAGTTAGTTAAAAAAATCAACATTACAACCTACAATGCTACAGAAGGTGGAGCTAGGATAGAAGGTGCGCTAGAAATCACTTTTTCTAAAATTTGTAAAGAATTCTTAAAAAAGACAAAACCTCATTTTGCTTTTCCGATAAAAAATCAAGAAAAGCTAGTAAAATGTATCACAAAAACACATTTTACCATAGATAAACAATTAAATATTTTATCAAAATACCTACATCAAGGAAAAGATCTTTTATCTCAAATTAATAAAATTTTTGAAAATAAATCAAACAAAAACATCCTTTCTCTCATTAAAAAAATAGATTATTTTAAAATAAAAGTTTATAAAAATCCTTTTATTAAAAGTGAGTTATTTGAGCCGTTGTTTTTTCATCTTGAGAGCAATCTAGCTATTATTTATGTCAAATCAATCAACACAGAAAAAGAAAAAGCTTTAAAAAATATAGAATGGATAAAAGCAAATAAAGAATGGCTTGAAAATTTTATTAGTTTTTTAACTATACAAAATGAAGCGATAAAAAAAGTTGATTTTAAAGCCCTTTAAAAGGGCTTTAACTATTGTAAAAGTTTTAATACATTTTGTTGTACAGCATTTGCTTGACTCATAGCATAAGAACCACTTTGAGCTAAAATGTTATATTTAGAAAAATTCGCACTCTCAGCTGCAAAGTCAACATCTCTTATAGTAGATTCAGCTGATTTAATATTTACTTGAGTTACACTAATGTTATTAATAGTAGCTGTGATTTGATTTTGCACTGCACCAATATCTGCTCTAATATTATCAAGAGTTGCAATAGCACTATCTGCCAGATCCATTACAGCCATAGCTCCTCTAAGAGTAGTTACACCAGCGCTTTTAGCTGTAGTTTTATTATCAGCCGTACTCATAGCATTAAATCCCATAGCAGAAGCAACATCAGCTGAAATTTGTCCTTTTACTGCTTCCATATTTGCAGTTACTTGAGCTACATTAGCTTCATTTGAGAAACCGGCACCTATTCCATTTGCAACACTAATAAGTATATCCCTACCATCATTTTTAACTAAAGATAATCTACCATAATTTTCCTCAGCCACAATTCCATCTAGTTCATTCATAGAACCACTAAGTTTTATCCCTCTACCATCAGCTGAATTTAAAATGAGTTTTCCATCTACTACAGAAGCTTCAACTCCTGTTGTATCTTTTTTAGAATTTATAGCCGCAACCAAAGATCCATCTTTATCACCTGGTTGAAATGTAATCTTACCTATAACAACACCATTAATAGAAAAATTTGATCCTGTAGAACCAGCAGGTAAAGCTCCGCTTGATATGGTTTGAACTACTGCAGTTGCCCTAACACCTGTTTTATCTGCTACTTTATTTATCTCATCAGCTAAAGCTCCAAGTCCTGTTCCAACGCTATATGAAATAGGAACACTCTGAAACTTATAATCATTCACCCCATCATAAGATTTAATAGTAAAAGAACTAGTTCCTGAAGCTGTTACTCTAGCACCTGTTTCAAAACGTGTATGACCTATTTTACTTGATTGAGTTGGCCCTATAGTAGCATGCACTGTTTGGTTTGATTGAGCGCCGATTTGAAATTCTTGATTTACAAAATTTCCACTTAGCAATTGTTTACCATTAAATGAAGTAGTGTTTGCTATATTGTCAAGTTCTTCCATTAAACGATTGATTTCATTTTGAATCATCGTTCTAGTTTTAGCTGTTTGCCCATCTTGAGCAGCTTGAGTAGCTTTAACTTTAATGGTATCAAGTATTTTTAATTGTTCATCCATAGCTTTATCGGCAGTTTGTAAAATACCTATAGCATCATTACCGTTATTGATAGCTTGACCTAAAGATGCAGCTTGATTTCTCAAAGAATCAGCTATAGCCATACCAGAAGCATCGTCTGCTGCTGAATTTATTCTCAAACCTGAACTAAGTCTTCCTAGAGATTTATCTAACTCTCTAGCTGTGATAGTTGAATTTGCGTGTGCATTCATTGCACCTATGTTGGTGTTTATTCTAAAACCCATTTTAAATCCTTTCAAAATATTGCTTAGCTCATTAAAAGCAAATAGTGTTCCAAAAAACATAAAACTTTTTTATGCAAAAATATAAATCTTTTTATTTTCTTTCCGATATAGTTTTTAACGACAGCATGACGGTGTCGAATATATTTAAAAGGATTTAAAATGGGATTTCGTATTAACACAAATGTAGCATCTTTAAATGCTCAAGTAAACGCAGGAATGAACTCAAGAGCATTAGATAGCTCTTTAGCAAGACTTAGTTCAGGTTTGAGAATAAATTCAGCAGCAGACGATGCTTCTGGTCTAGCTATAGCAGATAGCTTAAAAACTCAAGCTAATACTTTAGGTCAAGCTATTAACAATGCAAATGATGCAAACAGCATGCTTCAAATAGCTGATAAAGCTATGGATGAACAATTAAAAATACTTGATACCATTAAAGTTAAAGCTACTCAAGCTGCTCAAGATGGGCAAACAGCTAAAACTAGAGCGATGATTCAAGGTGAGATCAACAAACTTATGGAAGAACTTGACAATATAGCAAATACCACTACTTACAATGGTAAACAATTGCTAAGTGGTTCTTTTTCTAACCAACAATTTCAAATAGGCGATAAAGCAAACCAAACAGTAAATGCTACTATAGGTTCAACTAACTCAAGTAAAATCGGTCAAACTCGTTTTGAAACAGGTGCTAGAGTAACAAGTGGAGGCGATATTTCAATAACACTAAAAAACTACGATGGTATTAATGATTATAAATTCCAAAATGTTACCGTTTCTACCAGTGTTGGAACAGGACTTGGAGCTTTAGCAGCTGAGATTAACAAAGCATCTGATAAAACAGGCGTTAGAGCTAGTGCGACAGTTCAAACCATATCAACTGCAGCATTAACAGCTGGCTCTACAGGAGAAGGATTTACTATCAATGGTGTTGTTATAGGAAAAGTTGTTTTCAAAGAAGGCGATAAAGATGGTGCTTTAGTTTCAGCTATCAATGCCAAAAAAGACACAACAGGAGTAGAAGCTTCTATAGTAGATGGTAAACTTGTTTTAAACTCAGCTGATGGCAGAGGAATTAAACTAAGTGGGACACTAGGAGCTTTAGATACTCAAATAGCAGAAGAAAACTATGGTAGATTAACCTTGGTTAAAAATGATGGTAGTGATATTGTTGTTTCTACAACAGGCGCTGGTTTTTCAGCAAATGCTACTGCAAATGGTTTATCAGAAGCTACAGTAAATCTTGAAAGCGTCAAAGGTGAAATTTCTGCTGATATTGCTTCAGCTATGGGCTTTAACGCTATGAGTAAAGCACAAATTGGAACAGGAAAACAATCAGCTGGTGTTACCACCTTACAAGGTGCAATGGCTGTTATGGATATAGCTGATACTGCTATAGCAAACCTTGACACCATTAGAGCAAACATCGGTGCTACACAAAATCAAATCACATCAACTATTAATAACATTAGCGTAACTCAAGTTAATGTTAAAGCTGCTGAATCACAAATTAGAGATGTTGACTTTGCAAGCGAAAGCGCAAACTACTCTAAAGCTAACATTCTAGCTCAAAGTGGATCTTACGCTATGGCTCAAGCAAACGCAGCTTCTCAAAATGTATTAAGATTACTTCAGTAGTCAACTTACGGTTTCCTAAGCTCACCTTTTGGTGGGCTTTTCTTCTTTTCTAAGCAAAAAATTTAACTTTTTTTTATACACTTTTACTAATTTTAATCCTCACAAGGAAAATAATGAAAAATTTAATCATAGTAGAATCACCTGCTAAAGCTAAAACCATAGGTAATTTTCTAGGTAAAGACTATGAAGTAATAGCTTCTAAAGGCCACATTAGAGATTTACCTAAAACTAGCTTTGGTATAAAAATAGAAGATGAAAATTTTAAACCAGAATATAGAATTTCAAATGATCATTCAAGTTTAGTAAAAGAACTCAAAGAAAAGGCTAAAAAAGCTAAAACCATCTACCTTGCAACCGATGAGGATCGCGAGGGTGAAGCTATAGCTTATCATATAGCTAAGGCTATTAATAAAGATGAAAATTCCCTGCCACGCATAGTTTTTCATGAGATTACTAAAAGCGCTATAGAAAATGCTTTAAAAAACCCAAGATCTTTAAATGTAAATAGCGTCAATGCTCAACAAACTAGACGCTTACTTGATCGCATAGTAGGCTATAAATTAAGTCCTTTACTAAATCAAAAAATCCAAAAAGGCTTAAGTGCAGGGCGTGTGCAAAGTGCGGCTTTAAAAATCATCGTCGATAGGGAAAGAGAAATAAAAGCTTTTATTCCTTTAAAATACTTTAGTATAGATATGATTTTTGAAAAAGACTTGCAAGCTGAATTAGTCGAATTTCAAAATCAAAAGATAGAAAAACTAAGTCTAACTAACGAAGACAGAGCCAAACTCATCTTTGAAGCTTGTAAAAATGCTAACTTTAAAATAAAAGATATAGAAAGTAAAGATAGAAAAATAGCTCCACAAGCACCTTTTATGACCTCAACCCTGCAACAAAGCGCGAGCAATCGCCTAGGTTTTAACCCTAAAAAAACCATGATGATAGCTCAAAAACTTTACGAGGGTGTAAAAACCCATCAAGGTATTATGGGTGTGATTACTTATATGAGAACTGACAGCTTAAACATCGCAAAAGAAGCTTTAGAAGAAGTAAGAAAGCTCATTAAAAATGATTTTGGCAAAGAATACTTACCAAGCAAGGCAAATATTTATACCACTAAAAGCAAAGGCGCTCAAGAAGCACATGAAGCCATAAGACCGACTAATCTTAGCTTCACTCCAAAGCTTGCAAGTGAGTTTTTAGAAAAAGATGAAGCAAGATTATATACTTTAATATACAATCGCTTCCTAGCTTCACAAATGAACCCTGCTATCTCTCAAACTCAAAATGTCTATGTAAAATCAAATGAAGCAAGTTTTAAAATAAGCGGTAGAAAAATTTTATTTGATGGACATTATAAAGTATATGGAGATATGGACAAAGATAAAATCTTACCTAATTTGAAACTAGAAGATACATTAAATATCCAAAATATAGAATTAAACTCACATTTTACCGAGCCACCTTCAAGATACTCTGAAGCTGGACTTGTTAAAAAGTTAGAAAATCTTGGTATAGGACGCCCTTCAACTTATGCTCCAACCATCTCTTTACTTAGTGCAAGAGAATATGTGCATATAGATAAAAAGCAAATCATACCTAATGAAATAGCCTTTGTTGTAACAGAAGTTTTAGAGCAAAACTTTAGCGATATAGTAGATAGCGATTTTACTTCTAAAATGGAAGATAAACTTGACATCATTGCAGAAGGTAAAATGGATTGGCAAGAAGTTTTAAGAGAGTTTTATTTTCCTTTTATGAGAAAAATTGATGAGGGTAAAAAAAATATAAAAAGTCAAAAAACTTTCACAAAGCTAGATGAAACCTGCCCTGATTGTGATGGTGAGCTTGCTATAAGAAAAGGAAGATATGGAGAATTTATAGCTTGTTTAAATTTTCCAAAATGTAAATACTCAAGAAATTTAAAACAAGAAACACAAAATGAAGAAAAAAGCGAGAAAAAACTCAATACCATAGGCATAAAATGCCCAAGTTGCCAAGAAGGCGAGATCGTAGAGCGTTTTTCTAAGCGTGGTAAATTTTATGGATGTAGTGCTTATCCAAAATGTAACTATATAAGCAAATATAAACCAAGTGAAGAAAAATGTAGCGAGTGTGGCGAAACTTTAATCATCAAAGAGCTTAAAAAAGGCACATTTTTAGAGTGCTTAAAATGCAAAATCAAAAAGGAAATCTAATGCAAATCATGCTTTGTGCTATATCTAATATAGCAAGTGGAGGGTGTGGGGAGGACTGTAAATACTGCACTCAAAGTGCTCATGTGAAAACTAATATCAACAAATACAAAAGAAAAGATATAGACCAAATTGTTTTAGAAGCTAAAATGGCTAAGAAAAATGAGGCTTTGGGGTTTTGTTTAGTTACAGCAGGAGCTGGGCTTGATGATGAAAAACTTGAGTATGTGTGCAAGGTAGCTCATGCGGTGCAAAAAGAAGTAGAAGGACTTTTACTCATAGCTTGTAATGGCATAGCAAATTTAGAACAACTCAAAGAATTAAAAAAAGCAGGAATTTTTTCTTATAATCATAATCTAGAAACTTCCAAAGAATTTTTCCCAAACATTTGTTCTACACATACTTGGGAGCAAAGATTTCAAACTAATCTTTATGCTAAAGAAGCAGGTTTGATGCTTTGTTGTGGTGGAATTTATGGTCTTGGAGAAAGCGAAGCTGATAGAAAAAGTTTTAGAACAAGTTTAAAAGAGCTTGATCCTTTTTCCTCACCTATTAATTTTTTCATACCAAATGAAAATTTAAAACTCAAGCAAGACTTATTAAATGCTGATGAGGCGTTAAATATCATCAAAGACACTAAAAAAGATTTACCAAATGCACATATCATGGTAGCAGGTGGTAGAGAAGTGGTGCTAAAAGAAAGACAATATGAAATTTTTGACGCAGGAGCTAGTGCTATAGTAGTGGGTGATTATCTTACAACCAAAGGCGAAGAACCTAGCAAAGATATACAAAAACTAAAACAAATGGGATTTAGCTTTGCTAGCTCATGCCATTGATGCTCAAGCTGCTACGGATTTAAAAATTTTATTGGTCGTAGCAGGATGTTTGCTAACTTCACCTTATATTGCTAAATTTTTAAAACTCCCGCTTTCAGCCACTGAAATCATGCTTGGTTCTTTTATAGGATTTTTGGGTTTTATAGGAGAAAGCGAGAATTTTAAGCTTTTGGCTAATGCAGGATTTTACTATCTTATGTTTATTGCGGGTATGGAGATTAATCTTAAAACCTTTTTAAACACTGAAAGAAGCTTGCTTAATAAAGCTTTTATCTACATCATACTTTTATATGCTTTTAGTGTTTTAGTGGTTGAAAGTATAGATATTTCTTATATTTTTGTCATTATCATACCTGTTATGAGTGTGGGTTTACTCTCAACACTTTATAGAGACTTTGGCAAAAACTGTGAGTGGCTTAATGTATCCATGGTAGTAGCCACTTTAGCTGAAGTTGTAAGCATAGTTTTGCTTACCATAGCTGCGGCATTTTTGGGAAAAGGAGCTGATCTTTTCTCACTCACTCAAAATTTATTATATTTAGTGGGATTTTTAGCACTTTGTATTTTTGGATTTAAATTTTTAGAAGTGCTTTTTTGGTGGTATCCACAACTTAAAACCATACTCATGCCTTGGCAAGATCAAAATGAAAAAGATATAAGATTTTGCATGGCAATTTTTATAGCCATAGTTGCGATTATGATTTATTTTAAACTTGAAGTTGCACTTGGAGCTTTTATAGCGGGTTCATTTATAGCTACTTTTTTTGACCACAAAAAAGACTTAGAGCATAAACTTTCTAGTTTTGGCTATGGCTTTTTAATCCCTATATTTTTCATTTATATAGGCTCAAGTTTTAAACTCCAAATGCTTTTAAACCCTCAAGTTTTACTCATAGCTTTTTCGCTAACTGCCTTTATGATAGGACTAAGAATACTTTGTGCTATGACTTTTGTAAAAATACTTGGTTTAAAAAATACCTTTTTATTTGGACTAAGCCATTCTATGCCACTAACCTTACTCATCGCAGTAGCTACGCTTTCTTATCAAACTAATATTATCACTCAAGATATATACTCAGGGCTAGTGCTTACTGCTTTACTTGAAGCAATTTTAGCCATTAGCTTAATTAAATTTATCAATAATCTTAGTAGAAAATAATTCTACTAAGTATTTATATAAAACTGTTATACTTTTTTTATGAAAAATTTAGACACACTTTTAGAATTAGCCTTAAAAGCAGGCAAGGAAGCCTCTAAAGTATTGCTTGAATATAAAGACAAAAATACCTTGTGGCTTAAAGATGATGATTCTCCGGTAGGTTTAGCTGATATAAAATCTAATGAAGTTATTAGCGAAATTTTAACTTCAAGCGATATAGCTATATGCTCTGAAGAAAATATACTCTCTTATGAAGAAAGAAAAAATTTAGAGTATTTTTGGCTTATAGACCCTCTTGATGGCACTAAATCTTACGCTAAAAAAGATAAAGAATATTGTGTTTTAATCGCATTAATCCATAAAAACACCCCTATACTTTCACTCATAGGCGATGTGGAAAATCATGCATTTTATTATGCACATATTCATACTAAGGTTTATAAAAATAATGAAATTTTAAATCTTAGTTTAGAGCAATACGAAAAGGTTAAAAATATAGCCCTTTACTCTAAAAATCATGATAATAATGAAGATTTTTTTATTCAAAATCATCTTGAAGGCATTAAGGTTTCATCTGCTTTGAAATTTGTATATTTACTTGAAGCAAAAGCTGGAATTTACCCGCGTTTTGGTGGTCCAAAAGCTTGGGATATAGCTGCGGGAGATTTTTTAGTCAAACAAAATGGTGGAATTTTATATGATTTTGATAAAAAGGCTTTAGATTATAATAGTCTTGATTTTAAACTTCCAAGTTTTATAGCTTTTGCTAAAAATGAATTTAAATTAAAAGGTTTTTAGTGAGATTTTTTTTGGTGTTTTTGTGTTTTTTAAGTGCTATTTATGCTAACTCTTTTGCAAATAAAAAAATCATCAAATTACAAAATAATGATGATTTTAATATCATCAATCTTGAGCAAAATATAAATTATGACAAGCTCTCGCATATTAGCACCTTAGCTTTAGTGCCAAGCTATGAAAAAGAATATAATTTTTATTTTTCAAATTTAAAAATCGATGCTAAAAGCATGGCAAAAGACACACTAAAAGCATTAAGTGCTATTTTAAATGAGCAAAATAATTTTGCCTTACTTAGTCAAAAAGAAAATCAAACTTATATCAATAGTCAAAATATCTTGCAAAAAAATAAAAATTTCATCGATGCAAGTGAGTTTTTAGAATTTAATCGTTTCAAAAAGGCTGATTTTATTATTTTGCTAGATTTAAAAAGTATTCAAGCAAGCCAACAAAATTTCTTACTTTTTTCCAATTTTGAAGTCAAAACCGACATAGAGTACAAACTTTTTAATGCCAAAACAAAAAAACTAAAAGATCATAAAATTCTTACTATCAATACTCAATTTAGCACAAATGATAAAAATAAATCTTATCAAGAATTAGTCCAAGAAATAGCTACAATTGTTTATGAAGATATTAAAAATACTATATAATCACCACTTCTTCTTCTAAAACAATCCCAAATTCTTCAAAAACTCTTTTCTTAGCAAGCTCTATCAAAAACATAGCATCATCAAAACTAGCGTGTTTTTTATTGATTAAAAAATTTGCATGTTCATTGCTAAACATCGCATCATTTTTACTAAAACCTTTAAGATTAACTGCCTCTATCAACCTTCCTGCATGATCGTTTTTGGGATTTTTAAAAATAGAGCCAAAGCTAGCACCTTTGGGTTGATTTTTTCTTGCATTTTTTAAAAGTTCATCTTTAACTGGGTCAAATCCATATTCTAAAAAAAACTTCGCGCTAAACATTACTTCTTTAATAGGGTTAAACCTATAAGCAAAAGCAATATTTTGTTTTAAAATTTCTTGATTAAAAGTGTAAATGCTGATTAAGTTTTTACTAATATCCTCATCTTTTAATCCTGCATTCATTTTTAAAATACCGCCCAAAGTTCCTGGGATATTTCTTAAAAACTCAAAGCCTTTTAGGTTATTTTCTTTAGCAAAATGATACATTTTAAAAGATTTCACGCTAGAGCCTATCTCTAAAAACATACCTTTTTCATTTTGCTCTAAAATTTTAATGTAATCAAAACTTTTCCCTAAAATTCCAAGTTTTTTAGGCTTTGGAGAAATTAAAAGATTATTTGCCCCGCCTATTAAAAAACCATCAAATTTACAAGGTTCTTCAAGTATTTGCACTTCAAAGCTCGCGCCTATACGTACAGAAGAATACTTAGAAAAATCAATAATCATCGAATAAAACTTGGAATTTGATTTAAAATATTCGTTGTAAAATCAATCATAGAACTTATCATCCAAGGCATTAAAAATACTATCACCACAACAACAAGTAAAATTTTTGGCACAAAAGAAAGTGTAGCTTCATTAATTTGCGTTACAGCTTGAAAAATACTTATAATAAGCCCTGCGATAAGTCCTGCTAAAAGCATAGGTAAAGAAAGCATAAGTGTGATTTTAAAAGTTTGTACACCCAAGGCTACTAAAGTACTTTCCATATTTTCTCCTTAAAAATTCAAATTCTATCAAGAATTTCTAAATTCTTCATACTCACTAGGTATAAGATAATCTTTGCTTTTTATTAATTTCTCATAAAATCCATGATTAAATCCAAGCTCAAAAAGCTTATCTATGGCATTGTATTGTTTATCATTCATATTTATAGAGTTTTTATTTGCGTATAAATTTAAATACACATCAAGTTTTTGCGCATCAACGCGTATTAAATTACGCTCTAAAAGCATAGAGGCTAAGATTTTTCTATTATGATCAGCTACTTCTACTGCTTTAATCAAATCTTTTTCAACCGCTATTGCATCATTAAGTGGTAAAGATCTTCTAAGCGCCATACCACCTAAAGGTAAAGGCAAATCATCTTTGGCTAATTCTTGCCAAATATCCCAAAGTTCAGCCTCAACACACAAACTAGAATCAAATTCTAAAATACTCTCATGTATAAGCACTCCTGCATCAACCTCATCTTCTAAAACAGCCTTTTCAATTTCTAAAAAATTCTTATAAACTATCCTAGCCTGTGGGTATTTTATGCGAAAGATTAAAGCATTAGTAGTGTGTGCTCCACTTAAAGCAACTTTAAAATTTGGCTTTAATTTTTTATATTTTTTCTTAATAAGCTTTGGCCCATAACCCTCGCCAAAACTCACAGCAGTTTTTAATAAAGCATATTCACTAGCTATTAAAGGATAAAGTGCAAAAGATATCGCACTAACATCGTATATATTTTCTAATGCAAGTTCATTTAAAGTTTGTATATCTAAAGCTGTATTTTCATACTCATAAGCATTCCCAACCCAACCAAATTTAATCGCCATATACATAAAAATATCATCAGCATCAGGAGAGTGTGCTACGCTAATTTTTTTATTCATTTTTTTCCTTGAAAAATTTAAAAAAGTATTTTAGCAAAATTCAAAATAAAAACTTATATTAAATTTCTTTTTGATACAATTTTAAACATATTATAAAAGGATTAACAAGCATGGATGATAATAAAAGAAAATCACTTGATGCAGCCTTAAAAAGTCTTGATAAAACCTTTGGAAAAGGTACTATTTTAAGACTTGGCGATAAAGAAGTTGAGAAAATTGATTCTATTCCTACAGGTTCTGTTGGACTTGATTTGGCTTTAGGAATTGGTGGGGTTCCAAAAGGAAGAATTATAGAAATTTATGGGCCTGAAAGTTCAGGTAAAACTACACTTACCTTACACATCATAGCAGAATGTCAAAAAAAAGGTGGAGTTTGTGCGTTTATTGATGCTGAACACGCTCTTGATGTAAGATATGCAAAAAATTTAGGTGTTGATACAGAAAATCTTTACATCTCTCAACCAGACTTTGGCGAGCAAGCCTTAGAAATCGTTGAAACCATAGCAAGAAGCGGGGCTATTGATCTAATTGTAGTAGATAGCGTTGCTGCACTTACTCCAAAAGCAGAAATCGAAGGTGATATGGGAGATCAACATGTAGGTCTTCAAGCAAGATTAATGAGTCAAGCTTTAAGAAAATTAACTGGAATTGTCCATAAAATGAACACTACTGTAATTTTCATCAACCAAATTCGTATGAAAATAGGAATGATGGGCTATGGAACTCCTGAAACAACTACCGGAGGAAATGCTTTAAAATTTTATGCTTCAGTGCGTTTAGATGTAAGAAAAACAGCTACTTTAAAACAAAATGATGAGCCTATTGGAAACCGCGTTAAAGTAAAAGTAGCTAAAAACAAAGTAGCCCCTCCTTTTAAACAAGCTGAATTTGATGTGATGTTTGGCGAGGGTGTAAGCCGTGAAGGTGAGCTAATAGACTATGGTGTAAAACTTGATATTATTGATAAAAGTGGTGCGTGGTTTTCTTACAAGGCTTCTAAACTTGGTCAAGGTAGAGAAAATGCTAAAGCCTTTTTAAAAGAAAACCCAGCTATTGCAGATGAAATCACTCAAGCCATACAAAACTCAATCGGTATAGATAGTATGATTTTGGGCGCAAAAGAAGACGATGAAGGAGAAGAATGATGTTGATTATTGAAGATTTAAGAGCTTTTGAAGTTTTAGACAGTAGAGGCAATCCTACCATTAAAGCTGAAATCATGTTAAGCGATGGTAGTGTGGGTAGTGCTATCGTTCCAAGTGGTGCAAGCACAGGAAAAAAAGAAGCTTTAGAATTAAGAGATAATGATGAAAGATTTGGCGGAAAAGGTGTTTTAAAAGCCATTGAAAACATCAATGGCACCATAGCTGAAAATATTATAGGGCTTGATGCATTTAATCAAACCCAACTAGATAATACCCTTTTAGAAATTGATGGAACAAAAAACTACTCTAATCTAGGAGCAAATGCAACTTTAGGAATTTCTATGGCAACAGCACGTGCTGCTGCTAATGCACTTGGAGTGCCTTTATATCGTTACTTAGGTGGAGCAAATGCAAGTGTATTACCTGTGCCAATGTGCAACATCATCAACGGTGGTGCGCATGCAAACAATAGCGTAGATTTTCAAGAATTTATGATTATGCCTTTTGGTTTTTCAAGCTTTAAAGAAGGATTAAGATCAGTTTGTGAAATTTATGCAGTATTGAAAAAAGAATTAGCTAACCTAGGTCACTCTACTGCTTTAGGTGATGAGGGTGGTTTTGCACCAAATTTAGCAAATAATACAGAACCACTTGATCTTTTAATGACTTGTATTAAAAAAGCAGGCTATGAAAATAAAATCAAACTAGCACTAGATGTAGCAAGTAGTGAGCTTTACAAAGATGGTAAATACCATTTAGAAGGTAAAGTTTTCTCAAGTGAAGATTTAATCGCGCGTTATGAAGAATTATGCGCTAAATATCCTATTTTTAGCATCGAAGATGGTTTAGCTGAAGATGATTATGAAGGTTGGATTAAACTTACTCAAAAGCTTGGCAATAAAGTTCAACTTGTAGGTGATGATTTATTTGTAACTAATGAAGATATTTTAAGAGAAGGCATCATGAAAAATATGGCAAATGCTGTATTGATTAAGCCTAATCAAATTGGAACAATCACTCAAACTATGAGAACAGTAAGATTAGCTCATAGAAATAATTATAGATGTATCATGAGCCATAGAAGTGGCGAAAGCGAAGATGCTTTTATAGCTGATTTTGCAGTAGCGCTTAATACAGGACAAATCAAAACAGGAGCTTTAGCAAGAGGCGAAAGAACTGCTAAATACAATCGCTTATTAGAAATTGAACTTGATAATGATGAGTACTTAGGAGATAAACTCTGAGCGATTTATTAAAAGAGTATGATGAGCATTCCAAAAAAAAGGAAGCTCGTCATCAACTCATCAAGACTATTGCTTTGTCATTTGTAGCTATTATTGTTGCTATGTATTTTGGTAATATGTTTTTTGGTAAATCTTCACTAGATGTGCTACTAACACTCAAAGAAGAGCAAAAAATTTTAGAAAAAAATATCATAACTTTAAAAGCTAAAAATGCCCAAGCCCAAAAAGAATATTTGCAACTTTTAAGACTTAAGGGAGAAAATTCGCATGAGAATTAAATTTTTTATATTATTTTTACTTTCTTGTGTATTTTTAAATGCAAAGGATAATCCTTTTGATAATAATTCAGAACAACAAAACACTGAATTTGTAAAACTTAGTCCTTTTCAAAGACAAGATTTTAATTTTAATTCCGATGCGAGAATTTTAAAAAATATTACCATTACTTATATCAACCTTGATGGCTCTGAAGAACAAACTACCTTAGATATATATAAAAGCATTAACTGGCATGATACTTACTCATTTATAAAAACCAAAAGTCCAAATGTCGCGCCTATACTTGATGTATCTGTAACTGTACCACAAAAACAAGGAAATAAAAACTCAAAAATAGAAGAAAACAACACCACCTTAAATATAGAAACACCACTTTTTAGTGGAAGTATTTATAATTTTATATCTATTAGTTTTTACAATAATAAAATCAACATTAAAACTGAAGATAAAATGTTAAGAAATTTATCTATAGGAGATCCAACTAAAATTATCATAGATTTTGCTAAAAAGCAAAATTTTAACACCAAAACACTACAAGTTAATACAGCAAAAGTTAAAAAGGTTGTATTTGGATCACATAAAGGGTATTATCGTTTAGTTATATATCTTGATGGAAAATATAGTTATAAATATTCCCATAGTGAAAATTTACATACCTTTAGCTATCGCTAAGAGTTTTACAACTCTTAAGCAAATTTATGATCATAAATAATCATTTGAAATCTTTGAGCTATCATTCTAGCTCTTTCTATGATAATACTTCTTGGTTCATCTTCAAAAACTTCTTGCAAACTCTCATCGAATAAATTAAGCCAAATATCAAAAAATTCTCTTGGAAATGGAGGTAATTCATGATGAGCTCTCAAAGGTGAACCACTATAGCTTGGATCAGCCAAAAACATTCCCGCCCAAAAACTTGCTATTTTTTCTTTATGTTTTTTCCAACTCTCATCATCTGTGCCGATTTTTTCATTAAAAATAGGTCCTAAATCCTTGTCTATTCTAACTTTTGCATAAAAAACATCCATAAGTTTTTTAATACCCTCATGATTAATAGTTTCAAATTTCATACTTTTCCTTAAAAATAATTTTGGCTTATTGTATTAAATTTAGAAATTAAAAATATAAACAAAAGTCAATTTTTAGTATAATTTTAAAAAACTAAAGAAAAACTATGACTTATACTATTTTGCCACCTAATCAATTCTTAGATGATTATGTCTTAAATGTACAATTGCATCAATTAGCAAATATCTCTAAAAATGCTTATAAATTTTGGAAAAACGTTCAAGCAGCACGCTATCAAGGCACAAGAGTGGTATTTTTACATAAAAAAAGTATTTTAAAAAAACACCAACATCTTATACAAAAATGTGAAAATTTAAGTGGCTATGTGCTAGCAAGTGCTTTTTGCTCATTTACAACCCTAGCTCCATCTCATTTAGTAGAAAAAAATAATTCTCAAATTTATAAAATCTTAGATATAAAAGAAGTGTGTGGAGTTAAATTTGTAAATTTAAAGGCATTTTACGATCTTTTAAAGCTAGATTATAATTATAATATTTACATCGAAAAATGCCATTTTTTTAGCCCTACTCCTTTAGAAAAACGTATTAAAATCACTGAGAGTATGTGCGTTGGGTATTACTAAGATATTTAAACATCAAAGCAGAAAAAAGTGAGATTATAGCCATAGCTAGCATATAAAATCCCAAAGAAAAACGAGCAATATTTTCTAAATTTGCTAAAGCAATGGTGTGTAAGAATAAAGCAAGTTGCGGGGTAAAACCACCGGCTAATGCATAAGCTATATTATATGAAAAACTAAGTCCTGAAAATTTAATCTTAGCATCAAATACTTCACTCATCATTAAAGGACAAAAATTCATCACTCCAGCAAAAAAACAAGTACTCAAATAATACACACTCACTGTATTAAAATCAGGTGTTTTAGTATAAAGAGCATTAAAATAAAACAAGCAAGTTAAGAAAAATCCTAGTGAAAAAATCACACAAGCTTTCACTATGCCTATTTTATCAGCCAAAATTCCACTTAATATACAGCCAATTACAAGTACAACTATACCAAGCATTTGCATATAAGTTTGGACGCTTGCATCAATACTTAACATTTTTGCCATAAAAGAAGGTATGATTAAAATCATCACAACAATGCAAGCAGTTAAAACCCAAGTTATCAACATAGAAAGCACAACACCTAACTTGGCTTTTTTAAACACTTCTTTTAAAGGGAATTTTTCTAAGGCTTTATCTTTTTTCATTTGCTCAAAAACAGGAGTTTCTCTTAAAAATTTACGCAAATAAGCAGAAATAATCCCAAAAATTCCACCCAAGAAAAATGGAATTCTCCAAGCCCATTCATAAAGCTCTTCTTGTGTAAAAAATTTATTCATCATCAAAAATACAAAACTTCCAAGCAAAATTCCACCTACTACAGAAGCTGTTAAAAATCCAAGATAAGTGCGTTTTTGTCCATTTGGAGCATGCTCAAAAACAAAAACCCAAGCACCAGGTAATTCCCCACCTATAGCTATACCTTGACAAATCCTTACAAATATTAAAAATACTATACATAAATATCCTATGCTTTCATAAGTAGGTATAAAAGCAAGCATAAAAGTTGGCACAACCATCAGTAAAATACTAAGCATAAACATCTTTTTACGACCAAATTTATCGCCAAAATGTGCCATGATTATACCACCAAGTGGTCTAGCTAAATATCCTGCAGCAAAAATCCCATAAGTATTAAACATTTGCCAAAATGGGCTTAAATTTTCAGGAAAGAAATTTTTAGAAATATAACTTGCAAAAAATACAAAAATGATAAAATCATAAAATTCTAAAGTCCCTCCCAAAGAAGAAAGACCTAAAACTTTTATATCTTTTTTAGTAAGATTTTTACCCACGATTAATCCATCTCATAAGTATCATCATCACTACAATCATCATCGTATTCATAATCATCATCATCATAATTATACGATCTTTGATTGTTTGCATAAGTATCATCCTCTATTTCATCATACATTTCATCATCATAATTTTCAAATTCTTCATCATCATAAGCCATTATAAATCCTTTAAAATTTTTTAGTAGTATTTTAATATAAAAATATACATTTTGGTATAATTTTTCAAACTTTACTTAAGGAAAAATATGAATTTAACGCATTTAGATGAAAAAAATTATCCCAAAATGGTAGATGTAAGTCAAAAAGATATCACCCAAAGAGAAGCTTGTGCAAGTGGTAAAATATACATGAGCAAAGAAGCATTTGAAGCTATCATTGAAAATAAAGCTAAAAAAGGACCTGTTTTGCAAACTGCCATCACAGCAGCCATCATGGGAGCTAAGCAAACTTCAAATCTTATCCCAATGTGCCATCCTTTAATGATTTCAAAAGTACAAACTCACATAGAAGAAAACAAAGAAGAATGTTCTTTTAAACTTTTTGTAACCGTAAAATGCGAAGGAAAAACAGGAGTTGAAATGGAAAGTCTAACTGCTGTTAGCATTGGGCTTTTAACTATTTATGATATGGTTAAAGCTATCGATAAAAGTATGCAAATTACTGATATAGTTTTAGAAAGCAAAGAAGGAGGAAAAAGTGGTAAATATCTGCGATCTTAAAAAAGAACCTATTATAAACTACCCTACTTTTTGGGATTACAAAGTCGTTTTTGAAGCTGGAGTTGATGCTTTGGAAGTTTTTACTCAAATACTTAATGAAAGAGAATTTAAATATAAAATCTCAAATACTAGCAAACAAGGAACATATAAAAGTTATCTTTTAAGTGTTTATGTTGATAGCAAAAGCGATCGTTTAAATATTTTTAATCAATTAAAAAGTAAAGCCAAATTTGTATTATAAAAAGGAAAAACTATGAAAAATTTAGCCATAATTTTTGAAAATTCTCTCTTAGCTTGTGAAAAAAATGAAATTCCAAACTTAATTAGTGAGCTTGTTTTTAATCTAAGTTATAAAAAAATTAGTTTTGAAAATACTAGCAATGAAGAGCTTTTTGCTATCTTTTCTAAAGTATTAGAAAAACTTGGACTTATAAATGAAGAAAATATTTCCAAAATAATCCAAGGTATTATTAAAGCTAGAGTTGAAGAAGATAAAAAAGCATTTTTTGTTTATATTAACGAATATGGCAAATTAAAAGTAAAAATAGAAGAACAAAAAAACACCATTAAACACAAAATTTGCGATAACTTTTTTGATTTAGAAAAGACTTTAAAAGATTTAAATTTAAATGAATTTAATATAAGTATCAATGATGCAATGCTTTATGATATAGAAATACTAGGCCTTTTAAAAGAAACTGCCGAGAGTGCTTTTATCACAACTTTAGAAAAAGGTGAAAACATAGAACTTACATCTTGTGAAATCGCTAAAAACCTTGTATTTAATGCAATTTGTGAAGGAAGCTTTGAAAAAGAAAGAATTTTAAAAATATCCCAAGTAGTTTTAAATGCTGCTTTTGAACTTGCTAATGAATCAAAAGTTTTTGCTTATGATTTATGTATAGGAAGTATTTATGGGACACAAGAAGGAATTTCTTTGGCGATTGAAAAATTTAAATCAAGCTTTGCATATAGCGCTTTAGAACATGATTTAAAAAATAAAGAAAAAGAGCTTATAGACATAGAGCAAGAATTTATCCAAATGCTTAAAAAAATATCATTAGAATTTAATAATCCCGTAAAAGATATACTTAAAGATTTATTAGAAAATAAATTTGACACTTTATTTGCCAAATTTAAACGCTTAATACAAGAAAACAGAGAACAAATTCTTATCAAAATTAATGAAATTAAACAAAATCCAAAAATTGATGATTTTAGCAAGCTAGCACAAAGCAAACTCAATATCTTAGCTAAAGAGTTAAATGAACTCGAAAAACTCACAAGCCATAAATATAAAAATTTAGATAAAAACAATGCAAAAGAATTGGGAGTGAGATTGTGGGAAAAAGCAAAAAAATTAATTAAAAAAAATATTAATTGATAATTAATTTTTAAAAATTAAAATTACAAAAATAAAATACGGAGGAAATTATGTTTAACACTTTGAAAGTTAAATTGTCTTTAATGGCAAATTTTTTCACTGCACTAAGTTTGATTATTTTAGGTGTGTTAAGTTTTTACTTTACCAAAACATACCTTTATGATAATGAGCTAAAAAGGCAAAATGATATTTTACAAGTTGCTCGAACTTCTTTAGAAACATTTCGAAAGCACAATAGTGATTTAATTTTAAATTTGGAAAAAACAATTTTGGAATTTCCATATGAAAAATTAAATTCCGAACAAGCTTTGATAGATAATGTTGGCTCTATTTTAAAATCATATAGAAAAGCTTCTGGAGTTTTATCTGCTTTTATAAGTTTAGATAATGGAGAAAATCTTGTAAGTAATGATACTAGTGATAAAAATAATAAAAATATCGAAATTTATGGACAAAATATCAACTATGATGCTAGAACTAGACCATGGTATATTGGAGCCAAAGAAAATAAAGATATTTTCATCACTTCTCCTTATATTGATAAAGCAACAAATCAATATGTAATAACATATACTAAATCTATATATAAAAATGGTAATTTTGTAGGAATTATTGGGGTTGATATTCCAGTAAAAGAGCTTCAAGAAAATTTTGAAAATATGCCTGGTAATAGCTTTTTATTTGATGAAAATGGAAAGATATTTGTTGCTAAAAACAAACAGTTATTAGATCCATCGGTAGATCATGGACCGGTATTAAATGCACACAAACAAAATGGTGATTATTCTTTCTTTGAATATGGATTAAAAGGAAAAGAAAGGCTAGGTATATGTGCTAAAATATCTTCTTACCTTGTTTGTAGCACCGAAAGTGCTGATGTTATAAATGAGCCTATTTTCAAAACAGCAACAATACAAACAATTGTTGTAAGTATCATGGTTGCCTTAAGTGTTATCACACTCTACTTCATCATCTCTTATTATCTATCCCCTTTACAAGCAATCCAAAAAGGTATCAATTCTTTCTTTGACTTCATCAATCATAAAACAAAAGATTCTGCTATGATAGATGTTAAGACTAATGATGAATTTGGAATTATTGCCAAAGCCATCAATGAAAACATCACTAAAACTAAAAATGCATTAGAACAAGATGCTAAAGCAGTAGAACAATCAGTAGATACAGCTAAAGAAATAGAAGGTGGTAATCTAACAGCTAGAATAACAGCAATTCCTGCTAATCCTCAATTAATAGAATTAAAAAATGTATTAAATGAAATGCTGAATGTATTAGAACAAAAGGTTGGTTCTAATATGAATGAAATTAATAGAGTATTTGATAGCTATAAAGCATTAGACTTTACAACAGAAGTTAAAAATGCTAAAGGTGGAGTTGAAGTAACTACTAATGTATTAGGTCAAGAAATCGTAGCTATGTTAAGACAATCATCTGAATTTGCTTCTTTATTAGCAGATGAGAGTGGTAAATTACAAAGTGCTGTTAAGAACTTAACAGATTCTTCATCAAGCCAAGCTTCTTCTTTAGAAGAAACAGCAGCAGCATTAGAAGAGATTACTTCTTCTATGCAAAATGTATCGCATAAAACTAGTGAAGTTATTGCTCAAAGTGAAGAGATTAAAAATGTTACTTCTATAATAGGAGATATTGCTGATCAAATTAACCTACTTGCATTAAATGCAGCTATTGAAGCAGCACGTGCAGGAGAACATGGACGTGGCTTTGCTGTTGTTGCTGATGAAGTTAGAAATCTAGCAGAAAGAACTCAAAAGTCTTTAGGTGAGATTGAAGCTAATACTAATATCTTAGTTCAATCTATTAATGAAATGGGTGAGAGTATTAAAGAACAAACTACAGGTATTACTCAAATTAATGATGCTGTAGCTCAAATTGATCATGTAACCCAAGAGAATTTAAAAATAGCAAACGACAGCGCTATATCAGACAATGTCAATCAAATAGCTAATGATATCTTAGAAGATGCTAGGAAGAAAAAGTTTTAAATAATTAAACTAAACCCTTAATGGGTTTAGTTTTAATCTGCTTTGTCTGCGGTAAGTTGATTCCATTTTAAGATTTCTTTAAAAACTTATATAAAAAGTAAATATAAAATTATTAAAATTAAACATAAAAGATAATAATAAATACTATAAACTAAAAAATATCCATAAAATGTCTTATATTTAGAAAATGAATATCAATATTCTGGCTTATTTTATATATTTTTATTGAAATTTAAAAAATTTAGAAAAATTTATGAAACTTTTATAAAAAATTGTTATATAATACTCATTAAGTTTATAAACAAAACTTAAATAAAACCCACAAGGAGTACATCATGGGAACAAGAAAAGAACACGACTTTATTGGTGAGTTGGAAATTTCTGACGAAGTTTATTATGGAGTTCAAACTTTTAGAGCACTAGAAAACTTCCATATGAGTGGTAGAAGATTACAAGATTATCCTTATTTTGTAAAAGCTTTCGCTCAAGTTAAAAAAGCAGCTGCTCTTGCTAACAAAGAAGTTGGAGTTCTTGATGCTGACAAAGCTGATGCTATCGCTAAAGCTTGCGACAGATTAATTGCTGGTGAATTTTTAGATCAATTTGTTGTAGATATGATCCAAGGTGGTGCTGGTACTAGTACAAATATGAATACTAATGAGGTTATCACTAACATTGCTCTTGAAAGCATGGGACATAAAAAAGGTGAATACCAATACCTTCATCCAAACGATCATACAAACTTAGGTCAATCTACAAACGATACTTATCCAAGTTCAATCAAAGTAGCAACTTACGCAAAACTTACTGATCTTTTAAAAGCTATGGAACTTTTAAAAACTGAATTAGAAGTTAAAGCTAAAGAATACAAAGATATCATCAAAATGGGTAGAACAGAGCTTGAAGATGCGGTTCCTACAACTTTAGGAAATACTTTCAACGCTTTTGCTAGCTATATTAAAAGTGATATTGAAAAAATCACAGCAGCTCGTGAGTCAATGAGTTATTTAAATCTTGGTGCAACAGCTATTGGTACAGGAATTAACTGCCACCCTGATTACAAATTTGTGGTTGAGAAAAAATTAAAAGAAATTACTGGTGTTGAATTTAAACCAGCAGAAGATTTCATTGCAGCTACTCAAGATACTGCTGATTTTGTACATGTAAGTGGTGCATTAAAAACTGCAGCAGTAAGATTATCTAAAATTGCAAACGACTTAAGATTAATGAATTCAGGCCCAAGATGTGGTTTAGGCGAAATTAATCTACCAAAAATGCAACCAGGTAGCTCTATCATGCCAGGTAAAGTAAATCCAGTAATATGCGAAGCAGTAGGTGAAGCTTGCTATGAAGTTATAGGAAATGATGTTACTATCATGCTTTGCTCTGAAAGAGGAGAATTTGAACTTAATGCATTTGAACCAGGTATTGCTTATGGATTATTCAACTCTATAGTTTTACTTGAAAATGCAATGAAATCTCTAGCTGAAAAAGCTGTAAGAGGCTTAACAGCAAATCCTGAAGCATGCAAACAATCTGTACTTAACTCAATCGGTATTGTTACAGCATTTAACCCTGTTTTAGGATATGAAAAATCTGCAAGTATTGCTAAAGAAGCTTTAGAAACTGGTAAAGCAGTTGGCGATATTTGTCTTGAAAGAGGATATCTTCCAAAAGAAGAAATTGAAAGAATTTTAACACCAGAAAATATGTTAAATCCTCACATGACAGAAAAAAGAAAAGCTTAATAATTTAGGAGTTTAATCATGGATATTATGATTATTTTACAACTTATTGTCTTTCTTGGGGCAATATTCATAGGTATCCGCCTCGGTGGCATAGCGATAGGCTATGCCGGAGGTTTGGGTGTTGTTATTTTAGGTCTTGTTTTAGGTATGAAACCAGGTAATATTCCTTGGGATGTTATCTTAATCATCGCTGCAGCAATTGCTGCGATTTCTGCTATGCAACAAGCAGGCGGTTTGGATTATATGGTAAAAGTTACTGAAAGAATTTTACGTAAACATCCAAGATTTATCAATTACCTTGCACCAGCTTGCGGTTGGTTACTTACTATTTTAGCAGGTACTGGTAATGCAGTATTTTCACTTATGCCTGTTGTTATTGATGTTGCAAAATCTCAAAACATTAAACCATCAGCTCCGCTTTCACTAATGGTTGTTGCTTCACAAATTGGTATTACAGCTTCTCCAGTTAGTGCTGCTGTTGTTTATATGACTGGTGTATTAGAACCACTTGGTTGGAACTATCCTGCATTAATTGGTATTTGGATTGTAACTACTTTTGCTGCTTGTATGATTACAGCTTTCATTGTAAGTTTAATCACTCCAATGGATCTTAGCAAAGACCCTGTATATCAAGAACGCTTAAAAGCTGGCCTTGTAAAAAGCGCTTCTGATGTTTTACAAAGCGAAGACAAACCAGGTGCGAAACTTTCAGTTGCCATTTTCTTATTCACAGTATTAGCAGTTGTTCTTTATGCTACAGCAATTTCTAACAATATCAAATGGATTGATCCAGTAGTTATTCCAAGAGATGCAGCGATTATGAGTTTCTTATTAACTGCTGCAACTTTAATCACAATCTTTTGTAAAGTTGAACCTGCTAAAATTTTAGATACAAGTGTATTTAAATCAGGTATGACAGCTTGTGTGTGTGTATTTGGTGTTGCTTGGCTTGGAAATACTTTCGTTGCAGGCCATGAAGCTGGTATTAAAGAAGTAGCAGGCGAATGGGTTAAACAAACTCCAGCTATGCTTGCAGTTGCATTCTTCTTTGCTAGTATGCTTTTATACTCTCAAGCAGCTACTGCAAAAGCTATTGTTCCAGTTATCATTGCTGCATTAGGAATTTCAGCTACAAATCCTGCAGATTCTTATATGCTAGTTGCTTGTTTTGCTGCTGTTTCAGCGCTTTTCGTTCTTCCAACCTATCCTACTTTATTAGGTGCAGTTCAAATGGACGATACAGGTACAACAAGAATTGGAAAATTCATTTTTAACCATGCATTCTTTATCCCTGGTGTATTAGCTATAGCTATAGCTGTTGCTCTAGGTTTCTTAGCAGTAGGAATGCTTTAATACTTTAAACTTTCCACGTTTTAAGTGGAAAGTTCTCTTTTTACTTATTAACCAATTTTAAGTAGAATATTTTTTTAATTTTAAAGAATCAAAATGACAAAATTAACTTTAGATAGAAAAAATATAAGAATTTTATTTATAGGTTATATTCTAGTAGCGCTTTTTGGCACTTTTATCCTTATGCTTCCTATTATGCACACTAAACCCATATCTTTTTTAGATGCATTTTTTACTAGTGCTTCAGCTGTAAGTATGACAGGACTTATTGTGCTAAATACTTCATTAGATTTTAGTTTTTATGGACAACTTGTTATCTTATTGCTTATCCAAATAGGCGGTTTAGGCTATATGAGTATAGCTATGGCTTTGTATATTTTAGTACGCAAAAAAATGAGTTTTGGAGAAAAAAATCTTTTAAGAGAATCCTTGATTTATCCTGGCGCTGATGGGCTTGTAGGATTTTTAAAAAAGGTTTTATTTTTTGTATTTGCCATTGAGCTTATAGGTGCGGTATTATTATTTCTAAGGTTTAAGCTTGATATGAATTTAAGCGAGGCTCTATGGGCTAGTATTTTTCACTCCATTTCTGCTTTTAATAATGCAGGTTTTAGTATATTTGAAAGTGGTTTAATGCCTTATAGAGATGATTTTTGGATTAATTTTATTATCACCTCTTTGATTATCATTGGAGGCTTGGGTTATTTTGTATTATTAGAATTATACTTTTTTTCTAAAAAGCGTTTTGCAAACTTAAGCTTACATACAAAACTTGTTTTAATTTCTACTATTATATTGATTATTTTTGCAAGCTTAGTGGTTTTTTTATTTGAATACCATAACCCAAAAAGTATAGGTAAATTTTCGCTTTTTGATAAAATCATGAGCGCATATTTTACAGCGGTAAATTACCGAACGGCAGGGTTTAACACTCTTGATCTTAGCACCTTTAAAGATGCAAGTTTGTTTTTTGGATCTTTGTTTATGATTATAGGTGGTGCGCCAGGTGGAACAGCTGGTGGTATTAAGGTAACTACTATTGCTGTATTGTTAATCTATGCTTACTGGAGCATCAAAGATAGCAATGCAAGAATTTTTAACTTTGAAATTCCTACAGAAACTATCAACAAAGCTTTCATTATAGCGGTAAGTTCTATTGTATATATCATCGCTTGTGTATTGCTTTTATCTTTAATCGAGGATGATAAAAGCTTTTTACCCTTGCTTTTTGAAACAAGCTCAGCTTTTGCTACAGTAGGAGTTTCAGTGGGTGATGGTGGGACTTTATCACTTAGCGCGCTTTTTAATTCTGAAAGCAAGTTAATTATCATTTTGCTTATGCTTAGTGGTAGAGTGGGTGTGCTTGCATTTTTATTTAGTATATTTTTTAAAGAAAAAGAAAAATATTTAAATTATCCAAAAGGAAAAATCATACTATGAAAAAAGAAACTTATGGTATTATAGGACTTGGAAGGTTTGGTTCGGTTTTAGCAAAAGAGCTTATTGATCAAGGTAAAAGAGTTATTGTTTCAGATATTGATGAAGAAGCAGTTAAGGAATTACAAGATCATGCAGATTTTGCTTATATTTTAGATTCTACTCATACTATAGCTTTAAAAGAAGCAGGTTATGCAAATGCTGATGTTGTCATACTCAGCATAGGTGAAAATTTAGAATCAAGCATACTCACTTTCATGGCTTTAAAAGAAATAGGGGTAAAAAATATCATTGCCAAAGCAAATTCTTCTACACATGGACAAATTCTTTCAAAACTTGGGGTTAATAAAGTTATCTATCCTGAAAAAGAATCTGCAAAGCGTTTAGCTAAAATTCTTATCACTAACCCAAATTTTGAAATCATAGATCTTTCAGCTAATACCATCAAAGTAGCAAAACTTTTGATAGATGAAAATTTAGCAGGAAAAACTTTACAATCTATTGGACAAAATTTAAAAGTCATCGCACACAAACAGCACGATACTTGGAGTATTATGCCAAATTTAGAAACTACTGCTTATCTAAATGATATACTAATGCTACTTGGCACTCAAGAAGAACTAAATCAATACGAATATTAAAAAATCTAAAGCTTATTTTAAGCTTTAGCCTTATATTTAAACCGCATTTTATTTTCCATTAAATATTTTATATATTATTTTACCTATTGCCTAATCTATAAAAACATATAAACTATAATTAAATATATTTTTTTAATAAGTTATTTTAAGATTATAACAACTATTATCAAATTTATATAAAAACTCTATATTATAACTATTTAAATAGTATAATAAGATATTTATACTCTTTATTTATTAC
>NZ_JAKMSC010000002.1:0-133337 GCF_025772425.1 Campylobacter sp. FU_497
TGCTTGTCGGATGATATTCTTAATATTATAGATATGTTAAAAACTAGAAATGTTGAAAAAATGCTTATTTTATGGGATAAAATTTTATCAAGTAATTGTATTCAATTACAACATCCGTTAAATAATAATATCATAACTAGAGCTGTGTTTAACTTAACTTTAGGTTCTGTTAATACTATTTTTATGATTGATTCAGAAAATAAGTATCCATGGGTTTTTACTCAAGCATCAGATTTTATGAATCATATAATAGTTAATGATATAATTTTTACGGTACATGGAAAATGGCCAGTGATAAATTTATTTAGATGGAAACAAGTACCATGTGAGTTTTTAAAATACTCTGAAAAAAAAATAGGACTAACTATGTCTATGGAATTACCACAACATTTTGTTTTTCATATGGGACAATTTTTTTATCTAATGGATCAAAATAATATTATTAAAAATACGCAAATAAATCCAGAAAAGTGTTTTTTTCTTTTTCAAAAATATGTTAAAAACACTCTAAATTTAGACAAGGATAATGTATATTTATATCCAATGGGTATAAGTAATTATGCTACTAGAGAATTTGAAAAAGCTGTATATAGAGAAGCTGTGGAGACGATAGAAGTAGAAGAAGAAAAAAATCAATATGATTTGGTTGTTTGGGTGGGGTTTTCTTCTGGAAATTATCGTAAGTGGATTGAAGTAGAAAAAGGGATAGCAAATTTTATATTAGAGCTTAATAAATATTTCAAAAATATAAAATTGTATTATAATGGCTTAACTGATTATGATAGTATTGTGAATGTAGCTCAACCTCAAAGCTATGGAAGCTATTATGACCGCAATAATGCTATTTTTAAACAGATTTGTTTAGAAATACAAAGAGTTGGTGCTAATTGTACTAGTGTATCATTGGATAATATGGATTATAGGCATAAAATTGCTATTTGCGAAACGGTTGATATATGCATATCAGAAGCTAATACTACAGCTTTAGTGCCGTTTTCTTTTTGTAATAAATTAGGAGTAAATTTGATTCCCCCACAGATTCCCTTATCAAGAAAAGTAGGAACAATTGTTGCTAGTGATGATAAATATATTTTAGCTTCTAGTGATAATAAAGACTATCATGTTTCTTGGCAATATTTATTTAATTTATCTGCAGAGTTGCTAGAAAAACTCAAGGCGGTAAAAATACACCGTTTGGATGTTCCATCTGTCACCTTGTTAAAGCAGCAATATGAAATTTATAAAAAATATCAACTAAATGTTTCACTAGAAAATGTAGCATTGCTTGAAGAAATAAAATCATATAGCAATAATTCAAATGAAAATGCAATCTATAATTTGGAAGAACAAAATAAGACTTTACAGTGCAATATTAAAAAACAGGAAGAGATTTTAAAAAAACAAGCAGATTTGTTGTATTTTTATTCTAAATACGGTACAGCTAAAACAAGAATTCAAAATCAACTCTCTTATAAACTAGGTCAAGCTATGATAGCAAATTCAAAATCTATACTAGGTTATATAAGAATGCCTTTTGTGCTATCTTATATAAAAGATAAACACAAACAGGAACAAAAAATCTACCAAGAAAAAATAAAAAAAGATCTTTCTTTAAAACTACCTCCATTAGAAAACTATCCTGATTATCAAGAAGCCTTAAAACTTAAAAATCATCTTTCTTATAAACTAGGCCAAGCTCTTATACAAGCTAATAAAACTTGGTATAAGGGAGGATATGTTAAATTATGGTTTGAGATAAGAAATATAAAATGTAAAAGTGAGAAAAAATGAAAATAGTTGCATTTATACCTATAAAATTAAACAATGAAAGACTACCAGGTAAAAACACTAAAACCTTTTTCGATGGTACACCATTGGTACATTTTGTTCAAAAAACTTTATTGAAATGTGAATATATTGATGATATATATGTATTTTGCAGTGATGCAAAAATAAAATCGTATTTGCTCGATGGAGTTAAATTTTTACAAAGAGATGCTAGTTTAGACTCATCGGAAACACTCGCTGGAGATTTAATAGCTAGTTTTGTTAAAAGTATAGATGCTGATATTTATATTATGGCTCATGCTACTTCTCCTTTTGTGCTTCTTGATACATATAAACAATGCATTAATGCAGTAGTATCTAAAAAATTTGATTCAGCAATTGCTGCAAAGAAATTTAAAAATTTCATTTGGTTTAAAAATGAACCATTAAATTTTTTATTAGATTCAGTTCAAAAAACTCAAGATATAGAACCTGTATTTTGCGAAATATCTTCTCCATATGTGTTTACAAGGAATGTTTTTGCAAATTATAATAGTCGAAGTGGGAAAAAAGTTTTTGTTTGTGAGTGTAATTTTATTGAATTTATTGATATAGATTATCCTGAAGATTTCGAATTTGCAGATAAAGTATACCAATATTTCATTAAAAAGGATAAATAATGAAGCATTTAAAAATTTTAGATTGTACATTGCGAGATGGAGCTTATATTGTTGATAAAAAATTTGGAAAATCAGTTATACAAGGTATTATTGAAAATCTCATAGACGCTAATATTGATTTAATCGAGATAGGTTTTTTGCAAAATGAAGGTTTTGGAGAAGGAAAAACAGTATTTAAAAAACCGTCTGACGCTTTTGATTTTTTACCTGAAAATACAAAACAATCAAATTTTTCTTTATTGGCTGATTATTCAAGATATGATTTTGATTTATTACCTATAAATGTAAATTGTAAAATCAATGTAATCAGGATATGTTTTTTTAAACATGAGCGTTTCTTAGCAATAGATGCGGTAAGAAAGGTTATTGCCAAGGGTTATAATGTTTATGTGCAACCTGTTGATATTTTGGGTTATTCCGACAGAGAATTATTGGATTTAATAGACGAAGTTAACAAAACAAATAGTGCTTGTTTTTCAATAGTTGATACTTTTGGATCGATGTATATTGAAGATTTAAGAAGATTGTATTATTTTATAAATCATAATTTAAATAAGAATATTCAAATAGGATTTCATTCTCATAATAATTTGCAGCTTTCTAGTGCATTATCTCAAGAGTTTATTAGATTGAGCCAGAATGAAAGAAATGTTACAGTTGATACTAGTTTGAATGGTATGGGAAGAGGAGCTGGCAATACGCCTACAGAGCTTATTGCATTATACGCAAATAAAAAAATGAACTATAGTTATAATATTCATGCTTTACTAGATTGTATTGATGTGTATATTAAACCAATTGCAGCAAAATTTAATTGGGGATATAGTTTGCCATATTTTATTGCTGGTATGTATAGTGCACATACAAATAATATAAACTATTTGCTGGAAAAAAACAATATCCTTTCTAAGGATATTTCATTGATTTTATCGCAATTGGAGATAGATAAAATTAAAAGATATGATTATGATAGACTTGAAGAGCTTTATCTTGAACATGTAGGAAGGGTTGATATTGACGATAGTCACGAATTCAAGAGATTAGCTGAAATTTTCAATAATAAAAATATTTTAGTCCTAGCTCCTGGAAATTCTATAATAAATGAAAAAGATAAAATTTTAAAATATATAAGAGATAAAGATTGTTTGGTTGTAAATATTAACTTTATTGATTCAAGTTTTCAAAATGATTTTTTTTATGTAAGCAATATTAAACGTTTTGAATATTTGAAGTTAAATTCAGCTTTTACTCAAAAACCAAAAATATTTTTGTCAAACATTCAGGCTAACATTCCAAATTCTTTTAGAATAAACATTAATAGAGTTGTTCAAAAAGGATGGAGTAATTTGGATAATTCTATTATCTTATTTTTTAGACTTTTAGATTATTTTAAATTGCAATCTTTGGCTATAGCGGGTTTTGATGGATTTGTATTTGGGCAACAAAATTACTTCAAAGATAAAATGGAAATTCAAAAAAGCAAAGAAGAAATTCATAAAATAAATATTGAGCTAGAAGATATGTTTAATAGTTTTATTAATACAAGGAAAAGTAAATATGAAATTATTATACTTACAAAGACAAATCTCAAATTAAAAAAAGGTAAGATTAATGCTGATACTTTTTGATCTTGATGGAACTTTAATTGATCCTATAGATGGTGTTATTAGAAGTATTGATTATGTTACAAATTACTTAAAACTTCCTAACATTAGTCGAGAAGTCATTAGAACGTTTATAGGACCACCCATTTTTAATTCACTAAAAAATACACTTGAACTCAGTGATAAGGATGCTGCTATCGCGACAGAACTTTTTAGAAATATATATAAGCAAAATTTTCTTTTTAACGCAAATGTTTATGAAGGCATTCCTCTGCTGCTTGAAAAAATTCATAATAGTACAAATAAAATTGCAGTTGCAACTTATAAAAGACAGGAGCACGCAGAGCTTATTTTGAAATATTTTGGTCTCAGTAATTATTTTGATTTTATACAAGGATCTGATGCTGAAGGAAGATGGTGTAAAGCAGATATCATAAAATTATGTTTAGAGTATTTTTCTATGAAAAATGCTCTAATGATAGGTGATACCTTACATGATGAAAAAGCCGCTAAAGATTTAGGTATTGATTTTATTAGTGTTTCTTGGGGATATGGATTCAAAAAAAATGAGGCTATAGTACATAGTGTAGCAGAGCTAATTGATTTTTTATATAATAAAAATATAATATAATGGTTGCTTTTTAAATATTAAAATTAATAAAAACGATATTATTTTAGTTGTATTGAAGATTGCTTTGTTATAATAAATTTTTAAATATTAGTAAGGAGATGGATTTATGAAATGTTATTTATGTGGAAATGAAAATATTTCTAAAAGAAATGGCAAGGTTAGAGATAATAATGAAATTGATATACTTGAATGTGAAGAATGCGGATTAGTTTTTTTGAGTAAATTTTGTACAAATGAAAAATTTTATATAGATAACAAGATGAATGATTTATCTTTTTTTCAACATTCTAAAAGAATAGATTTTCAAAATAATGGAAAGCAAACTCTATTAAATAATTATATTGAAACATTATCTAAAGATAGAGAAGAAGCTATTAAATTCAGGTTGAAATTTGTTAAGGAACAAATTATTGCTAAAAATATATTAGATTTTGGAAGTGGAAGGGCTGAGTTTTTAATTCTAGCTAAGGAGTATGCCAAAACAGTATCTGGAGTGGAAATTGAACAGCAGATTGAAAAAATTTATGAAAATAACAATATTAAATTATATAGAGATTTAGATGATATTAATTTAATAGAAGGAGAGGGTTATGATGTTATAACAGCATTTCACGTTATAGAGCATTTACATGACCCTATCGGTATTTTGAAAAAACTATCTTTTAAATTAAAAGATAGTGGCAAAATAATAATAGAAGTTCCTAATGCAAATGATGCACTTCTTACTATATTTCAAAATAAATCATATCAAAATTTTATATATTGGAGCCCACATTTATATTACTTTAATACACATACCTTATCTATGATTGCAAAAAAAGCTGGATTGCATGTTGATTTTATAAAATGCATACAAAGATATTCCATAAGTAATAATTTATATTGGTTGGCAAATGGACTTCCTGCTGGACAAAAGCATTGGGGAAAATTTATAGATAATCCTATCTTGCAAAATGCCTATGAGCAAACTTTAGCATCATTGGGTGCAACAGATACTTTGATAGCTCAATTTAGTAAAATTTGATATAATTTTCTCTTTTATTTTGAAAGAGAAAATTATGTTCAATATATCTTATTTGGAATATTTAGAATCAGAGTCCATTCATATCATCCGTGAGGTGATAGCTGAGTTTGAAAAACCAGCTATGCTTTATAGTATAGGTAAAGACAGCTCGGTTATGCTACATCTTTTACAAAAAGCATTTTACCCAAGCTTACCTCCACTCCCCTTGGTGCATGTAGATACCACATGGAAATTTAAAGAAATGATAGAATTTAGAGACAAACGTGCTAAAGAGCTTGGCATGGAGCTTATAGTCTATCAAAATCCTAAAATCAAAGAATTAAACCTTTCCCCATTTACACATGGCTCATCCATGCATACAGATATTGCTAAAACACAAGGTTTAAAACAAATGCTTGATTTATATCAGTTTGATGCAGTATTTGGTGGTGCAAGAAGAGATGAAGAAAAATCGCGTGCAAAGGAAAGAATTTATTCTTTTCGTGATGAAAACCACTCATGGGATCCGAAAAATCAACGACCAGAATTATGGGATATTTACAATGGTCGCCATAAAAAAGGTGAATCTATAAGAGTTTTCCCTCTGAGCAATTGGACTGAGCTTGATATATGGCAGTATATTTACAAAGAAAATATTCCTTTACCAAGTCTTTATTTTGCTAAAAAGCGACCGGTTGTGGAGTACATGGGGGCTAAAATTTTAGTTGATGATGAGCGTATGCCAAAAGAACTTGCAAGAAATGCTAAAGAAGAATTAGTTCGTTTTAGAACCCTAGGTTGCTACCCACTAACAGGAGCTATAAACTCAAGTGCTAGCAATGTCTTAGAAATCATCGAAGAGCTTTTGCTTTCTAAAACGAGTGAAAGACAAGGTAGGCTTATAGACACTGATGAAGAAGCGAGTATGGAAAAAAAGAAAAAAGAGGGGTATTTTTAATGAAAACAAATGTAGAAAAATACCTAAAAGAACATGAAAGTAAAGAGCTTTGTAGATTTATCACTTGTGGTAGTGTAGATGATGGCAAATCAACCCTTATAGGTAGAATGCTTTATGATGCAAAAATGCTTTTTGAAGATCAAGTTTTATCTTTAGAAAAAGACAGCAAAAAGCTTGGTAATGCGGGGGAAAAGCTTGATTTTGCGCTTTTAGTAGATGGTCTTGCAAGCGAGCGAGAGCAAGGTATAACCATAGACGTAGCATATAGATTTTTCACAAGTGAAAAAAGAAAATTCATTATAGCAGATACCCCAGGCCATGAACAATACACCAGAAACATGGCAACAGGTGCTAGCACAGCTGATATTGCTATTATACTTATAGATGCTAGAAAAGGGGTTTTAACTCAAACCAAAAGGCATTCTTATATAGCGAGTTTGCTTGGTATAAAACAATTTATTATTACTGTGAATAAAATGGATTTGATTGATTATAATCAAGAAATTTTTAATACAATCTGTAAAAATTATCAAGAAATTTTACCATGCTTAAAAAATCATGAACATATTAAAACCCATTTTGTTCCTATATGTGCATTAGATGGAGACAACATAGCTTCTAAAAGCATTAATATGCCTTGGTATAGTGGAAAAACCTTATCTGAGCTTTTAGATACTTTGCCTATTGTTACTAGTTTAAGTGATGAGTTTATCATGAGTGTGCAATATGTCAATCGCCCACATTTAAATTTTAGAGGTTTTTGTGGAAATATTGCTAGTGGTAGTGTAAATACTAAAGATGAAGTTGTGATTTTACCTTCTTTAAAAACAAGTAAAATAAAACAAATCATCACACCTAACATTAAAAACCTAAATGCACTTGGTAAAAATGAAAAAGTTCAAAGTGCTAAAAATGCTAGCTTTCCAAGTGCTATAACTTTAACTTTAGAAGATGAGATAGATATTTCAAGAGGCGATGTAATAGCTTCTAAAAATCACAAGCTGCAAATTTCAAATTCTTTTAAAGCTATGGTAATATGGATGAGTGAGGTTAAGTTTAATTTAAATGAAAACTATCTTATCAAAATAGCAAATTTAACTGCCAATGTAGTATTTGAAAAAATTGATTTTAAAAAAGACATTAATACTTTCAAAGAATTTCAAAGCGATGAATTAAAACTTAATGATATTGCTAAATGCACCTTAAAGCTTAATAAAAAAACAGCCCTTAAAGCTTATAAGGACAATAAAACTTTAGGAAGTTTTATTATCATAGATAAATACTCTAATGAAACCTTAGCAGCTGGTATGATAGAAGAAATTTTAGCAGGCGAAGAAAAGAGTAGAATTTACACTCAAGCAGAAATTGAACTTAATGCTTACATTAGAAAAAACTATCCTGAATGGGAATGTAAAAAAATATGAAAATTATTGTCGCATTAAGTATTTTAATCTTGCTTATTTTGTTAATTAGCAATAAAATTAAACCTTTTATTTTATTTGGTAGTGTAGCTGTGCTTTATTATCTTTTGGGGTATTTAAATTTAAGTACTTGGCTTAGCTCTTACACGAGTGAATCTTTGATAGTGCTTATTTTGCTTTTGCTAGTTTCACTAGCTATAGAAAAAAGCGTTGTAATAAGTTGGTGTTCTAAATTCATCATAGGTAAAAATTATCATCTATCACTTTTAAAGCTTGGAGTAGTCACAGCTAGTATTTCAGCTTTTTTAAATAATACTGCAGTGGTGGCAAGTTTTATGAGTATTATAAAAAATAACAAATTTCAAGCTCCTTCTAAACTACTCATCCCTCTTTCATATTTTTCCATAGTTGGTGGAACTATGACTTTGATAGGCACTTCAACTAATTTGATAGTTAATTCTTTTGTAGTGCAAAATGGCTTGGAAAGTTTAAAGATTTTTGATTTTTTTGCGGTGGGTTTTTGTATAAGTATTGGTGTGCTTATAGTGCTTTTGATTTTTAGCTTTTTATTGCCTGAGTATAAAGAAAGAGAAAATGTCATCAATGAGTATTTAATCAATGCTAAAGTATTGAAAAATAGCTCATTAGTGGGAAAAACTATACAAGAAAATGGCTTAAGAAATTTAGAGTTTTTGTTTTTACTTGAAATTCAAAGAAAAGATGAGCTTATTACCCCTGTTAGTCACAATGAGCTTATTAAAGAAGGAGATGAGTTAATTTTTAGTGGAGATATTACGCATTTAGAGACTTTGAAAAAAATTAATGGCTTGCAAATTGGCTCACAAGATTTAAAACTAGAAACATTAAATTTAGTAGATGTTGTTATAAATTCTGAGTCAAACTTGATAGGAAAAAGCGTTAAGGAAGCAAACTTTAGAGCTAAATTTGATGCAGGGATTGTAGCCTTAAAAAGAGGCTCAAAAAATATTTCAAAAATTGGCCAAAGTTTATTACAAGCTGGAGATAGGCTTATTTTAAGCATAGGTAAGGATTTTCACTCAAGAGATAATATCAATAAAAACTTTTACATTATCTCAAATATCATGCAAAATAAAAAGTTAAGTAATATCCAAAGTTTTATAGTGATTTTTGCATTTTTAACTATTATCGCTTTATCTGCTTTAGAACTAGTGTCTTTGCTTAAAGCGCTGCTAGTATTTTTAGCTTGCTTGTTTATATTTAAAATCATAAGTTTCGATGAGGTAAAAAGACGCTTTCCTTTGGAAATTTTTATCATAGTAGGATCTTCTTTAGCTATTACTAAAGTTTTAGTTGATAGTGGTTTAGCTAAAGATTTGGCCGAGTTTATTATAGGAACTTTTGGGGTATATGGATTATATGGTAGTTTTGTGGGAATTTATCTTTTAACTTTACTTTTAACTGAAATCATTACTAATAACGCTGCTGCAGCTTTGGCTTTTCCTATCGCTTATAGTACTGCTTTAGCACTTGAAGTTAATCCAACTCCATTTATATTGGCAGTTGCTTATGGGGCAAGTTGTGCTTTTTTAATGCCACATGGTTATCAAACTCACTTGATGGTAGGTTCAATTTGTGGATATAAAACTACTGATTTTATAAAAATAGGCTGGATAGTTTCTTTGACTTATTCAGCTATTGTTTTAACTATAACTCCGGTATTTTTTAGTTTTTAAGGAAAAAAATGAGTAAAAATTTAACTTGGCATGCAAGTAGCATTACAAAAACTCAAAGAGCTAAACTTAAAAATCAAAAACCATGTGTGTTGTGGTTTAGTGGGCTTAGTGGTAGTGGTAAATCTACTTTGGCAAATGCGGTTGAAAAAAAACTTTTTGAGCGAGGTTTTCATACTTATCTTTTAGATGGAGATAATGTACGTCATGGACTTAATAAAGATTTGGGTTTTGATGAGGTTTCAAGAGTAGAAAACATAAGACGTATAGGAGAAGTATGTAAGCTTTTTGTAGATGCTGGTATGATAGTACTTTGCGCTTTTATATCGCCTTTTGAAAAAGATAGAAAGCTTATAAAAGATCTTTTAGATGAGGATGAATATATAGAAATATTTGTTGATACACCTTTGGAAATTTGTGAAAAAAGAGATCCAAAAGGGCTTTATAAAAAAGCAAGAAATGGAGAAATAAAAAATTTCACAGGTATAGATAGTCCTTATGAAAAACCTAAAAACCCGCATATACACATAATAAAAGAAGATCTTAATGAGAATGTGGATATGATTTTAAGATTTTTAGATGGGAAAATATAATGTTTAAAGATTTTCATGATAAGTATAAATGTATTTTTATTCATGTGCCAAAGGTTGCTGGTAGCAGTATAGAAAGAGTGATATATCAAACAGATAGATGGCTTGTTGGACATGTAAAAGCAGGTGATTATGTAAAGCTTGATAGGGATAAATTTGAGAGTTATTTTTCTTTTGGTTTTGTGAGAAATCCTTATGATAGAGTAGTTTCAGCGTATCATTATTTAAAAAATGATAGTCCAGATCCTTGTGATATAGAATGGGGTAAATTGAATATTAGAGATTTAGAATTTGAAGAGTTTGTTTTAAAATTACAAGATGAGGAGTTTAAGCAAAAAATTTTAGCTAAAAACCACTTTTCTTTTCAGTATGAATATTTATGTGATGAGAATATGAATGTCTTAGTAGATTTTATTGGAAGATTTGAACAATTAAATAGTGATTTTAAAAAAATTTTAAATATTCTTAATAGAAAAGACAGCCTTGTCCATGTAAATAAGAGCAAGCACTGTGACTATAAAGATTATTATAATTGTGAAACATATAAAATTATAAGAGAAATCTATAAGAATGATTTTGAGATTTTTGATTATGATTTAGAGGATAAAAAATATTTTAATATTTCTGATAATGCTATCTTAAATATACTGCAAAATAAAATAGAATATAAGAATGATGTGTTAGAAAATTTAAGATCGAAGCATTTATCTCAAATTCAAAATTTAAATCAAAATATAAAACTTAAAGAACAAACCATTCAAGATAATTTATCTCAAATTCAAAATTTAAGTCAAAATATAAAACTTAAAGAACAAACCATTCAAGATAATTTATCTCAAATTCAAAATTTAAATCAAAATATAAAACTTAAAGAACAAACCATTCAAGATAATTTATCTCAAATTCAAAATTTAAATCAAAATATAAAACTTAAAGAACAAACCATTCAAGATAATTTAACTCAAATTCAGTTATTAAATAATCAATTATCCTTTCAAGCTAAATATGGTACAGTTAAAACAAGAATTCAAAATCAACTCTCCAATAAACTAGGTCAAGCTATGATAGTAAATTCAAAATCTTTTCTAGGTTGCTTAATAATGCCTGTAGTATTATTAAGCATAGTAATTTCACACAAACAAAAACAAAAAATCTACCAAGAAAAAATAAAAAAAGATCCTTCTTTAAAACTACCTCCTTTAGAAGATTATCCTGATTATAAAGAAGTCTCAAAACTTAAAAGTTATCTTTCTTATAAACTTGGACAAGCTATTATACAAGCTAATAAAACTTGGTATAAAGGGGGGTATGTTAAGATGTGGTTTGAAATTGGGAAGTTGAAAAGAGAGTATAAGAATAAAAATTTGATAACCTCTCTTTGATTTAAAGATATGAAATTTTATACTACATCTAAAAGATTAAAAGAAGCTGTTAAAATTTTTTTAAAAATAACCCTATATCATGCCTATAAAAACATCACTAAAGAAGATGTTCTTATAGGCTGGGGTAGAAAAAAGTCAGGTTTAAAAGCTATAGAGTTAGCTAAAAAACATAATGCAAAATTTTTGCTTTTAGAAGACGGCTTTTTGCGCTCATTGAATTTAGGAGTAGAGAAAAGCCCAAGTTTTTCTATCGTCAAAGACGATATAGGAATTTATTATGATGCGATCGCGCCATCTAAGCTCGAAAATATTTTAAATACTTATGAGTTTAATTCCAAAGAGTTAGAACAAGCAAAAAAAGCTATAGAGCTTATAAAAAAAGAAAAACTTAGTAAGTATAATAATAATCTTTGTATACCAAAAGGGTTTTTTAGTGGTAGCGAAGAACGTGTATTAATCATCACTCAGGTGGCAAATGATGCTTCATTAAAATTTGGCCTAGCTGATAATTTCTCAACTCAAGATATCATAAATGATGCTATCAAAGAAAATCCAAATGCTAAAGTATATATTAAAATTCATCCTGATGTATTAAGTGGTAAAAAACAAAGCGATTTTAACGCACAAGATTTACCAAGCAAATGTGTAGTTATAAAAGAAAATTATAATCCCATAGAATTGCTAAGTTACTTTAAAAAAGTTTATACTAAGACTTCTGGCATGGGTTTTGAAGCTTTAATGTTGGGATGTGAATGTGTATGTTATGGTATGCCGTTTTATGCAGGTTGGGGTTTAACTCAAGATAGACAAGTGTGCAAAAGAAGGTTAAAAAAAAGAACCCTGGAAGAGGTTTTTTATGCTACTTATATTTTATATAGTGAGTATTTTAATCCTTACTTAAATCAAAAAAGTGATATTTTTGACACTATTCATACTTTAGCAAAGTATAAAAAGATAGAACAAGCTAATTCTAATACTTTATATTTTTTAGGTTTTACTTTGTGGAAGCGTTGGTTTATGAAGCCATTTTTTAAATCCAAGAATAATAAAATCATTTTTTTAAACTCGCTTGATGAGCTTTATAAAGCTAAGTTAAACTCTGAAGATAAAATTTTCATTTGGGGTAAAAAGTATGATAAAACTTTGCTAGCTAAATATTTTAGTAATGAAATTTTCTTAGTAGAAGATGGCTTTTTGCGCTCGGTTTTTTTGGGTTCAGATCTCACACGTCCTTTTTCTTTAATAGTAGATAGTAAAGGTTTGTATGTTGATCCAAGTAAACCAAGTGATTTAGAAGATATTTTACAAAATCATATTTTTGATGAAAGTTTAAAACAAAGAGTTAAAAAACTCATCATCACCATCACACAAAATAAATTTTCAAAGTATAATGGCTTAAAGCATGAAAAGCTAAATTTTAATACAAATAAAAAAATCATTTTAATCCCTGCTCAAGTAGAAGATGATGCTTCTATGATCTTAGGTGGAGCAGGCTTTGATACCTTAAAACTTTTACAAAGTGTAAGAAAAGCTAATGAAAACGCCTTTATAGTTTTTAAACCTCACCCTGATGTTTTAAGTGGTAACCGTAAGGGTTTAAAAGATAAAAACATTATTTTAAAATACTGTGATGAGATTATAGAAAATGTCAGCATAGATAGTGCTATCAATGCGAGTGATGAAGTGCATACTATAACCTCTACAAGCGGTTTTGACGCTCTTTTGCGTGGTAAAAAAGTAGTGGTCTATGGTAAGCCATTTTATGCAGGCTGGGGTTTGACAAGCGATTTACATGAAATTCCAAGACGCACAAGGGTGCTTAGTTTAGAAGAGTTAGTTGCGGGGGTTTTGATCTTTTATCCAAGATATATCCATCCAAAAAGTAAAAATTTATGTGAAGTTGAGCTTGCATTAGATATAATGTTAAAAATGCAAAAAGATTATTTTTCTAAATTTTATTTGCGTTGGTTTATGGATATAAGAATTTATATATTAAGAAAAATAAGAAGATTGATAGAATTTATTTTGATTAGATGAATTTAAGTAAAAAGTTAAAAAAATTTTCTGGTAAAAATGTTTTATTGCTCCAAGGACCTGTGGGAGGATTTTTTCGTAAAATTGCTACAAAAATTCCGCAAGCTAAGGTTTGTAAAGTAAATTTTAATGGCGGAGATTTTTTCTTTTATCCTTTTAAAAGCATTAATTATACTAAAAGTTTAGCCGAGCTTGAAGACTTTTATAAAAAGCTTTTTGAAGAAAAACAAATTCAAGTTATCTTAATGTATAATGATTGTAGAAAAGTGCATGAAATCGCCATTAATGTTGCCAAGCAAATGGGTATTGAAGTATGGATTTTTGAAGAAGGTTATATTAGACCAAATTTTATTACTTTTGAAAAAGATGGAGTGAATGCAAACTCGACTTTACCAAGAGAAAAAGAATTTTATCTAAGTCAGAAAAAATTTGATAAAGATTTTAAATTTAAAACTTTCTCAAGCACTTTTAGAAATATGGCCTTTGCTTCATTTTTATACTGGCTTTTTGCTTTTTTATTTTCTTGGTATTTTAATAATTCTTTACACCATAGAAGTTTAAAATTATTTGATTTTTTACCTTGGCTTTGCTCAGTATATAGAAAAAACAAATACAAAATTACAGAAAAAAGTTTAAATGAAAAAATTCTTTCCCTAAAGCAAAAGTATTTTTTAGCTATTTTGCAAGTGCATAATGACACTCAACTATCTCATCATTATAAAAAAACTACAGAAAAATTTATAGAAGAAGTGATTATCTCTTTTGCTAATCATGCTAAAGCAAAGTCTTATCTAGTTTTTAAACATCATCCTATGGATCGTGGCTATAGGGACTATAATAAACTTATAGAAGATTTGAGCTTAAAATATAATGTCGAGGGCAGAATTTTATATATACATGACTTACACTTACCTACACTTTTAATCAATACAAGAGGTACTATAGTTATAAATAGTACAGTAGGACTTTCTGCTTTATATCACAATAGTCCTTTAAAAGTTATGGGAAAAGCCTTTTATGATGTAGAAGGTTTGACTTATCAAAAAAGTTTGCATACTTTTTGGAAAGAATGCAGGGCATATAAACCCGATGTTGTTTTGCACGCTAAATTTAGAAATTATGTGATATATAAAACCCAAGTTAATGGGAATTTTTTCAAAAATACTAGTTTAGATTAAATTTTCTTTTTATAGTTTTTTGCAATCTTTTTTAGTTTAAAAGGTAAGTTTAAATACCCTATTTTAAAAGGAGTTCTTGAAGCTTGTAAAAGTGCATTACCTAAAAGATAGGGCAAATGTGTTTTGGCTATTTGAGCATGTTTATAGTCTGCATAAGCTTTTAGTGGCGGTAAATTTTTTTGATCTTTTTGATTTTTAAAATGCTCTTTTTTGACTTTTCTTAATTCAAAAGGTATTTTAAAATACCCTAGATAACTTTTGCTATTTTTCATGATAGCTTCTCCAAGCTTATAGCTTAATCTTTCTTTTATCCTTAAACTGGCTCCATAAAGTTTATTGTTTTGGTGGATAAATATCTCATATTCATTTTTTAAGCCTTTGTGATTTAAAAAACGTAAAAGACTATGATTTTGGCTTTGTAAAAATGTTTGCATATCAAGTTTTTTTAGTTCATGGTATTCTAGTGCTAATTCTTTATAAAATGCTATAGGTGGTATCAAAGAATCATGGGTATTTGTAAGATAATTCTTAGATTCAATTTTTTTATCATTATCATTTTCTAAAAGTAAAATTCCTATTAAGTCCGCATAATCAAGCCTTGGTGTTTTTTCATTTGCTATGCTTAAGCCAGAACTTTCCTCACTTTGCTTGATAATTTGCGTATTAACATACAAAAAGGTTTGTTCATCGCAAATTGCTTTTTCATTTTGTATATCTTGAAAAGTATTGATAAGTCCAAAATTTTTTACTAATTTAAAAGATGAATTTTCAATGCTTATAGATGATATAGCATGAGTTGATGAGTTAGTGTGATTCCAAGTGTGTATACCTAAGATTTGATAGTTTTTTAACTCTTTTGGAAAAATGATTTTTTCACTAGCTTTAATCTTTGTAGTTTTTTCACAAAAAAATGAGTTTTTATGCTCTATTTTAGTTAAATCTGAAGGTGTAAAGATATGGTATTTTCTTTTTGAGCAAATGATATTTTCTTTGGATTTTTTAAAGTTATGTAGATTTTTAATGATGTTTTTACCAAGCTCTTGCATGGCTAGTGGCATAGGGTGGAATTTATAGTTTTGATCAAAATCATAAAGATTATTTTTTTGGTAGTAAAGATCTACATCAATTAGATTGAAACCATAATACGCACAATTTTTCCTATGAGCTTCATTGATGGCTTTTGATTTATCATTACAAGCTGGTATGGGGAGTATAAGCACTATGATAATTTTGTTTGCTTTGTAAAGTTCTTCGTAAAAATAATCAATATTTCTAAGTATAATATTTAAACTCATAGGACTTAGATAATCATTGATATTTGATTCGCTAATGAGAAAATCACTTTTATTTATAGTATCTTTATGGCGTATTAACTCATAAAGATTTTGTAAAGAAGTGCTAAGTCCCAAAGCGTAATTATGTAGCGCAATGTCTTTATTTTCAAGACCTATTCTAAGACCATTTTTAACTACACCATTGCTACCACCTAGTAAGATTACATCCATAAGTTCTTTCTTGTTTATAAATTTTTTATTTATTTTATAAAATATTTTTTAATGAATAATTTCAGAGCAAAAACCCCTTATTTTGCCTTTAAATAAGCATTTGACAAAGATAACAACTTTAGCTATATTTTTAAATTCATTTTGAGTTTATTTGGGATTTTAATGGATAAATTGTGTCAAAAAAGAGATGTTTTTTATATAGCTGGTTATGATCCTAGAGGATATAGGCATTATTATGCTATGTTTAAAAAAAATTTAACCGAGCAAAATGTACTTTTAAATTATGATTATACTTTATCAAAAGCTCAGATTAATGCTTATCCTTCTTGGCAAATTCAAACCCCGCATACAAGCACTACTTACACCTTTTTAAGCTGGAATGATATAGTCAAAAAAAACTGGTCAGAAGGTATAAAAGATGCTTTGAGTGATTGTTATAGTTTTTTTAGAATTTATACCATCACAGGACTTTTTTTAAAATTTGGTAAAGAATCCCCACACCAACTTATCACAGGTTATTATCCATTTTTTTATGTACTTTTGAGTTTGTTTTTTACTTTATTTTGTGCTTTTGGAAGTTTGTTGTATTTGCAAAATTTTCATATTGTTTTGGGAATTTTGGTTTTTGTTTTATTGTTAGTATTTTTACCAAAAATGCTTTATAAATTAGGCAAAAAATTAGCTGTTTTTTGGATAGCTAGAATTTGTTCTTTTTGTGCAAACTGGGAGAAAAATTCTCAAGGTGAGCTTGAGTTAAGAATGGATGATTTTGCTAGAGTTATTTTTGAAAAACTAAAAGAAAATGTAAATGATAAAAATTACGAACTCATCTTAAGTGCACATAGTGTAGGAACAGTACTTTGTATAAATGTTTTAGCAAAAGTGCTTAGAAAATGCGAAAAAGAAAATATTTCTTTTAAAAATTTAAAGGTTTTAACTTTAGGTGAGTGTATACCTTTAGTAAGCTATCAAAAAAGATCTTTTGAGTTTAGAAAAGACTTAGAGTATTTAGGAAGTAAAAATTTAATATGGTATGATTTTACTTCTATTATTGATGGGGCTTGTTTTGCACAAGTTGATTTCATACGCACAAGCGGAGTAAAGGCGCAATTTAGTCCAAAATATCTTTCGGCTAAATTTCATACCTTATATAAAAGTAAAGATTATAAAAAAATCAAAAAAGACAAATATAAAGCACATTTTTTATATTTATTTGCCACACAAATTCAAGGAGTATATAATTTTTTTGAATTTATCATAGGTAAAAATAAACTAGAAGAAAAAATCAAGTAGGAGAAAAACATGGGTCAGTGTCCTTTTCATCCAAAGCCTTATAAAAATAAAGCTTCTACATTAACTACTTTTTTACTAAAAAGAAGATCATGGCTTGATGGACTTTATGAGCGAAGCTATAAGATGATGATGGGTAGAGTAAAAATGCCTGGATTTGATCTATATGTAGTAAATGATCCAAAAGAAGTTAGACGCATTATGGTAGATGAGGTTAGAGAATACCCAAAAAGCCAACTTTTACATGAGCTTTTAGAGCCACTTTTAGGTATAAGCATTTTTACAACTAATGATAGAGTATGGGAAAAGCAAAGAGAACTTTTAAGACCTTCTTTTGAAATGACAAGGATTTCTAAGGTTTTTAATTTAATGAGTGAAGCAGCTTCTGATATGATGGCAAGATTTGCAAAGTATGAAGATAAAGCGATTATAGAAGTAGATGAAGCTATGACTTTTGTGACTGCAGATGTGATTTTTAGAACTATCATGTCATCAAAACTTGATGAGCAAAAAGGCAAGCTTGTTTTGGATGCTTTTGTAACTGTGCAAGAAGAAACAGTTAAAACAGCTATGCGAAGAATGTTTCGTTTTCCAACTTGGCTTTCAAATCTTTTGGGCGAGAGAAAAAGACTTAAAGCAGGTGGAGTTATACGCAAGGTTTTATCAGATATTATAAAACCAAGATATGATAATGCCCTAAATGATCAAGGAAAATATGAAGATATTTTATCATCATTGCTCATGGTAGTCGATGCAGATACCAATGAGAGATTTTCTTTTAATGAAATTTTAGACCAAGTTGCCATGCTTTTCTTAGCAGGCCATGAGACTACTGCAAGTTCGCTAACTTGGACACTATATATTTTAAGTATTTCTCCAAAAGAACAACAAAAAGCTTATGAAGAAATCATACAAGTTGCAGGTGATGAGGAGTTTAAAATAGAGCATATTAGAGCGATGAAGTATGTTACAAATGTGTTTAAAGAAAGCTTGAGGCTTTATCCACCAGTTGGCTTTTTTGCTAGAGAAGCAAGAAATGAAAGTAAAATGAGAGATAAGCTTATCAAAAAAGGTTCAGGTGTAGTGGTAGCTCCATGGCTCATCCATAGACACGATAGTTTTTGGGAAAATCCACATGAATTTGATCCAAGTCGCCATGAAGATAAAAGCAAGATTAAAAAAGACACTTATATGCCTTTTGGTATGGGAGAGCGTGTGTGTATAGGGCAGGGCTTTGCTATGCAAGAGGCTGTTTTGATTTTAGCTAATATTTTAAGGACTTATAAGTTAGAATTAGAAGAAAATTTCGTGCCTGATATAGTAGGAAGACTTACTATAAGATCAGCAAATGGTATGAATATAAGATTTATAAAAAGGCAAAAATGAAAGAAAAATTAGCAGGAACCATACTACTTTGTGCTATCGTTCCTTTAGCGGTGATTAGTTATCTTTTTATTGTTATAGTAGGTACTTTTGGTAATCCTGCTAGGGTTAGACAAGGTGTGAGAGCGCTTGATCATTTTGTCAATGCTACTTTGTTTAATGGTTATGCTTGGGAGTCTTTATCATCTCATGCTTGGAGAGAACGTGATAAAAGATGGGCTAAAATAGTTATTAAAATCACAGATTTTTTTGACAAAAATCACTGCCAAAAGGCAAATAAAAGAGAACAGCCTATAGTAGATTTAGTTTTAGAAAGAAAACTTACCGAACAAACTGTCGGTAAGCAGCTTTAATTTTCTCCAAATAAAGCTTTAAGATTTTTAAATGCTTCTTCTTGATTATTAGTTTTATCTTCATTATTTACTTCATTAAGCTCTATCTCATATCCAAGAAGCATGCTAGCTAAGCGTATATTAATACCACTTTTTCCTATGGCTTTGCTTTTTTGCTCGCTATTTAGTGTTACAATAGCCTTTTTATCTTCAATACTAACTGAGTTTATAATGGCTGGAGCTAAGCTTCTTGTGATTAAAATTGCCATTTCGTTAGAATACTCAATGCAGTCGATATTTTCATTTTTTAATTCTTTGCTTACAGCATTGATTCTAACTCCTTTTATGCCTACAGTTGCTCCTACTGCATCAACACTTGGACTATTAGCTTGTAAGATGATTTTTGCTCTCTCGCCCGGAATTCTTGCACTTGCATAAATATTTATAAGACCATCTTTGATTTCAGGAACTTCAGCTTTTAATAAAGCTTCTAAAAATTTAGGGCTAGTTCTACTAAGCTCCATTCTCATACCTGATTTATCAATATATACATGTCTAATAACAGCTTTAATCACATCGCCAACTTTAAATTTTTCACCTTTGATACGATTTTTTCTAGGTAAATATGCACGAAACTCATCAATTTCTACATAAGTATTTTCTTCACTATCTACTCTTACCACGCTACCAAAAACCATATGTCCTACCATTTTTTGGTATTTTTCATAGATTTTTTCTTCTAAGAGTTTTTGTATATTGTATTCTAATTCTTTATGTAAGATATTTACAGCAGTGCGGCCTAAATTTTCTAAAGAACATTCATAAGTTAGCTCATCACCAATTTCTACGTCTTTAGCTTCAGCCCTTGCTTTACTTAAGGCGATAAAATGCTCATTTTCATTTTCTAATCTTTCATCATTATCAGCTACTACGATGATTTTTTGATAAAGTTGTAAATTTTTACCTGAATCAACAAAAAATTCATACTTATCGCCATAAATTTTCTTAGCAGTATTAATAAGTGCTTTTTTAACTCTTTCTCTTACATCTTCTATTTGTAAATTTTTCTCATTAGCAATGGATTCAATTATATCTGTGATTTTTTCCATAATGACAATACAACCTTAATTTTGGATTTTAAAAGTTTGAAGAATAAAATTATATCTTTAATAAGTTTAATTAAAAGTAAAATTTGCTATAATTTCAGATTAAAAAAACTTGAGGATGATGATATGGATTTAAAAATAGCAAGAACCTCTGTTGATGAAAAGCCAAAAAGTATAAGTTTAGAAAGTATTGAAAAGGCTGTAGATAAAGAAGGTCAAAAATTTTTCTATTTTGATAAAGACAATGCACATAAGCAATTAATTGCTTTAGTAGAGCATTTTGAAAAAAAGGGAAAATGTGTTTATCATAGAACGATCAAATATGGTTTAGATGATACAGATTTTATGTATGAGGTACACATTCTTTGAGTAAAAAACTTTTTATACAAACTTTAGGTTGTGCTATGAATGTGCGTGATTCAGAGCATATGATAGCCGAACTTAAAGAAAAAGAAAATTACGAATTAACTCAAGACGCAAAAGAGGCAGATTTGATTTTAATCAATACTTGCTCAGTGCGTGAAAAGCCTGTACATAAGCTTTTTTCAGAAGTTGGGAGTTTTGAAAAAATCAAAAAAAATGGAGCTAAAATAGGAGTTTGTGGTTGCACTGCTTCGCATTTAGGAGATGAGATTTTTAAGCGTGCTCCTAATGTGGATTTTGTTTTGGGTGCTAGAAATGTTTCTAAAATCACAAAGGCTGTAAATACGCCAAAATTTTTAGGTAATGATATAGATTTTGATGAGAGTAATTATGCTTTTGCAGATTTTAGAAATAGCCTTTATAAAACCTATATTAATATCTCTATAGGTTGTGATAAACATTGTACTTATTGTATAGTGCCTCATACAAGAGGAGATGAAATTTCTATACCTTTTGAGATTATTAAAAATGAAGCATTGAAAGCTGTTTCTAAAGGTGCTAAAGAGATTTTTTTACTAGGACAAAATGTTAATAATTATGGCAAAAGATTTTCTAATGCTCATGAAAAGATTAATTTTTCAGATCTTTTAGAAAGACTAAGTGAAATTGAAGGTCTAGAGCGTATCCGTTTTACAAGTCCACATCCATTGCATATGGATGATAGATTTTTAGAGGTTTTTTCTAAAAATCCTAAAGTTTGTAAGTCTATGCATATGCCTTTACAAAGTGGTTCAAGTGAAATTTTAAAAGCTATGAAACGCGGTTATACTAAAGAGTGGTATTTAGATAGAGCCTTGAAACTTCGTTCTATGTGCAAAGATGTGAGTATTTCTACTGATGTGATTGTAGCTTTTCCAGGTGAGAGTGATAAAGACTTTGAAGATACTATGGATGTACTTGAAAAAGTGCGTTTTGAACAAATGTTTTCTTTTAAATACTCTAAAAGACCACTAACTAAAGCTGCAACTATGCCAAATCAAATTCCTGATGATATAGCTTCAAAACGCTTGAGTATTTTACAAGCTAGACATACAGAAATTTTAGATGAAATTGTTGCAAAACAAAAAGATAAAGAATTTGAAGTTTTATTTGAAGAATTAAGAAGTGAAGGTTTTGTAGCAGGTAGAAGTGATAATAACTTTTTGATTCAAGTTAAAGGTAGTGAAGAGTTATTAGGACAAATAAAAAAAGTAAAAATCACCAATCCTAGGCGTATGGTGTTAAATGGCGAAATCCTTTAAGATTAATCTTTTAGCTTTTGGAATTTTTTTATTACAATGGCTGATTTTTTTAACTTGTAGAAAGGTTTATTTAGGGCAAAAGCTTCCAAAAAGATCATGTGTGATACTTTTTTGGCATGGGCGTCTTGCTCTAATGCCTTTTGCCTATCGTAAAATGGGTATTAAAGGAAAAAAGGCTTATGTGATGATTTCACACCATAAAGATGGAGAAATCATTGCTAGAAATATTGCCTTTTTTGGTTTAGATACTTTAAGAGGTAGTACAAGCAAAGGTGCTTTGGCTTTATTAAAACAATCTTTTAAAATTTTAGATCAAGGCGATGATGTGATTATCACTCCAGATGGACCAAGAGGACCTTATCATAGTGTTTCAGATGGTTCTGTGATGATAGCTTTGAAAAAAAATGCTCCGCTTTTTTTGCTAAATTATGAAGCGAGTTCTTTTTGGGAATTTAAAAGTTGGGATAAAATGATCTTACCTAAACCTTTTTCTAAGATTACCTATAGACTAAGTGAAGAAATCAAAATACAAAATTTAAATTTAGAAGAAGCTAAAGTATTGATAAAAGAAAAATTTGATATGATAAGTCAAATAGACAAAGGATAAACACTATGTTATCTTTTTTTAGAAAGTATATTTTACAACTTTTAGTTTGTATTTGCTATGATGAAAAACAATACATTATAAGATGTCATACTTGGAAAAAATCCCAAGCTGTTGATACTTTTGAAAAAAGCTTTGAAGACAAAGAAAAAGCCATAGAATATGTAAAAAATTTAACTAAAGATTTTCAAATTTATTATATATGCACTTTTTTTACTCCTATTGCCCAAGGCGTTGTACCAAGCTCAAATTTTAAAGATCTTTCCAATTTTGGTGTCGATGCAAGTAGTGTTAAGTGTATTTCTTTTAATAATGGTTTATTGTATGCATCTAATCATTCTTTAAGCTCATATGAACAAGATTATGAGGCTTTTGGCGGTTTGGATTTACTTTATTCGCCTTTTTCTTTGCTTTATCATTGTATGGCAAATAGAGGTTTTGAAGAAAAAATAGGCCTTTATGTGTATAGATACCATGATTTTGTTGCGATGTTAATTTGTAAAAATGAAGCTATATTGTTTGGAAGTTATTTTAATATAGCTAGTCAAAATTATGATGAAGATGATTTTTTTGATGATATTAAAGAAGAATTTGATTTACAAATTGATGATGAAAATCAAGAAGAAGAAAATGAGCAAAATTATGACTTAAAAAGTTTAGAAGAAATGAGTCAAGAGCTTGATAAACTTGAGGAATTAGATGAAGAAAAAGAAGAGCTTCCTATCGAGTCTTTAGAAAATTTTAGCTCAGATATGAAAATGATAGAATACATCATTTCAAGTGTAAAAGAATTTTATCAAAATCCTTTGTATGATAATAGCTTTTTGGAAGAAATTGTGATTTTTGATGAGGAAAGTTTTAGTCCGACCTCGCTTGATTATTTAGAAAATGAACTTTTTATAAAACCTAAAGTAGAACTTGTAGATACTTTAAATTTGATGAATGAACTTATGGTGAAGGACTTAAAATTATGAGATATAGTCTAATCAAACCTAAGATAAAACCCGTTTTTAATCTTTTTACTAGAATTTGGATTTATTTTACTAGCATTAGTGTTGCTTTGATTTTTGTAGTATTTATTGTGGTTGTTTTTAAAAGCTATTATGCGTCTGTACAACTTGATAATAAAAAAGAAGAATTAGCTCAAATCATAGCTCAAATTAATGCTAATAAGCTTAAATATCAAGAATTAGTAAGACAAAATGATAAAGCAGAGTTGATTTTGGGAGATTTAGAGCAAGAGCAAGAAAATGGTAAAAATAAAGTTTTATTAAAAAGTATTCAAAATCTTTTTACTCTAGTGCCTAAAAACATATCTTTAGATGAGGTTTTAATGGAAGATAGATCACTTATTTTAAGAGGTATTACACCTACTAAAGAAATGTTTGCATTATTATTAGAGGCTCCATTAAGAAGTATTTTTTCTAATTCTCAAACAAGTTATTATCAATTAGAAAATGGGTGGTATCGCTTTGTAAGTGTAAATATCACTATACCAGAGGAAATGTATGAGCAAAAACGATAAGAGCTTAGAAGAAGCTGATGTATTAAAGATATTAATTTATTCTTTTTCATTTGTAGCACTTTGTGCGATTTTGATTTTATTCTTAATCGTGCCTTTTTTGAAAGATTATAAAATCGAACATTCAAGATTAGCAACCCAGCAAATTCAAAACACTAAAGCAATAAATGAGCTGCAAGCTTTAGAAAAAGTTATTGATGAGTTTCAAAAGGTAAATGCGCAAAATTTAGCTCAAATCAATGCAGAATTTTCACAAAAAGAATTATTGGAATTTATGAAAAATTACTTTGATGATGTTAAAATCAATCTCATTCCCATTAAAAAAGAGCAAGAGTATTTAAAATACCAATTTGGAGCTAATGTAAAGATGAAAAATCCTCAAGCTTTTTATTCTTTTTTAAATGATTTGCAAAGATATAAAAATTTAATAGAAATTAGCACTCCTGTAGAGTTTAAATCCGAAGAAAAACACATTAATCTTAAATTTAAGATCAAAGTGTTTTACGCACAAGCTATTCAAAGATGATTACTTCATTATTTTGATAAGGAGTAGTTTTTTCTTCTTTTTTATCATCTTGTTTTGCATCTTGAACTTCTGAGCTTTCTTGTGTTTTTGGTTCTTCTTTGATTTCTTTTACACTAGTTTTTAAACTAGATGTGATTTCTTTATAAAAAGCAACAAAAACTTTATCAATTTCTAAAGCACTTGCTGCAAGACTTTCATTAAGCTGAGTAGGAACAGCACTGTATACCTCTCTAAAGCTTTCTATGCTTGCTTGTCCTTTTATAGGATAATTTAAAATAATAGGATCATTTAGTTTTGCCGAGCTTGTTGTGCTTTGAAAAGTATCTTCTTGATGTAAATTATTTAAATGACTTTGAGCTTCTAAAATAATCATAAAAGAAGACTCTACGCTATCGCCTCCAAGACTTGAATTTCTTGTAACCTTATCTTCATATAAATTAGCATTAATAATTATATTAAAAGCATAATCAGGATTTTCATTATCTATAGTATATCCTTTACTTTGAAGCAATGCTTTGCTATCTTCTAAAAGTTGTTTTTTGAGTAATTCTAAGCTTTTATTAATTCTTTGATTTAGAGTAGATTGCTCAAAATATGAACTATAAAAAGTACTTTTTATAATTTCTACATCATTGATTTTGACTTTAGGGCTATTAGCATTTGTGTGGTTGTGTTCTTCAAAAGTGCTTTTAAAATTTGGCATAGAAATATAATAAGTTTTTTGATTACCAGTGCAAGCACTTAAAAATAAAATTATGCTAAAAAATAATAATATTTTTTTCATTTTCTCTCCTTGTGATTTTTATAATTATAACAATTTTTTGCTATATTATCTGTTTTATAATAAGGGCTTTTTATGGAATTTTGGCAAAATATTTATGCAAATTTTGATGTAGTGGCTTTTGAAATTTTTGGTTTAAAAGTGCATTGGTATGGCATTATGTATGTGCTAGCCTTGCTTGTTGCTTTAATGGTTGCAAAATACTATGCGATTAAAGACAATATGGGAATTTCTAAAGCTATGCTTGATAGCTATTTTATATGGGTAGAAATAGGGGTGATTTTAGGTGCAAGAATAGGCTATATTTTAATTTATGATGCGCATACTTTATGGTATCTTACACATCCTTGGCAAATTTTTAATCCCTTTTATAATGGAGAATTTGTAGGGATTAGGGGTATGAGTTACCATGGAGCTGTTGTTGGATTTTTAATAGCAACTTATGCTTTTTGTAAAAAAAATAAGCAAAATTTATGGAAATATCTAGATTTAGTTGCTATTAGTGTACCATGTGGATATATTTTTGGTCGTATTGGAAATTTTTTAAATCAAGAGTTATTTGGTAGAGCTACGGAAGTACCTTGGGGTATTTATGTAGAGGGGATATTGCGTCATCCTTCACAACTTTATGAAGCATTTTTAGAAGGTTTTGTGGTTTTTGCTATTTTATTACTAATAAAAAAATATAAAAAATACAATGGAGAACTGATTGCTTACTATACGATTTTATATGCCCTAGCGCGCTTTGCATGCGAGTTTTTTAGAGAGCCTGATTTTGGTATAGGCTTTGTTGCTTTTGGTATGAGTATGGGTCAGATATTGAGCTTATTAATGTTTTTATTAGGACTATTTTTATCTTTTTATTTAAGAAATATTAAAAAAAATTTATAAATTTTTATTTATTTTAAGAATAAAAGTTCTATAATTGCTCCGATATTAAAACTTATCAACTTTTAAAAGGAGTAAATATGAGCCAACTCATTGAAGGTTTTTTAGGCAAGAGTATTGATGGCAAAAAAAGCAAAATGCCAGCAAAACTTGACTATATTCAAAGTGCAACAGGCTTGATTTTAGGCTTGTTTATGTGGGCACATATGTTTTTCGTTTCTACCATTTTGGTTAGTGATGATTTTTTTGATTCAGTGGTTCACTTTTTAGAACTAAAATTTATCATTAATAGCCCTATGATGAGCTACATCACTTCTTTCTTAGCTGCCTGTGTTTTGGTTATTTTCTTTGTGCATGCGGGTCTTGCAATGAGAAAATTCCCTATTAATTTCAGACAATACCAACTTTGTAGAACACACTTAAAATATATGAATCATGGTGATTCTTCTTTATGGTGGGTTCAAGCTGCAACTGGTTTTGTAATGTTTTTCTTGGGTTCTGCGCACTTAATTTTTATCATTACTAATGCAGATAAAATCAGTGCTGATATGTCAGGCGATAGAGTAGTGAGCCATTTTATGTGGTTATTTTACATTGCCTTATTAATCTGTGTTGAGTTGCATGGTAGTATTGGTCTTTATAGATTATGTGTAAAATGGGGTTGGTTTGAAGGTAAAGATGCAAAAGAAAGTCGTAAAAAACTTAAAAAAGCAAAATGGTTTATTAGTATTTTCTTCTTAGTTTTAGGTGTATTAAGCTTAGCTGCTTTTGCAAAAATAGGCTTTAATAATTACCAAAACAACTCTGTAGCGCAAATAGTAAAAACTTATGATGGAGCTAAATATGAACATACAATATAGTGATGCTTTAGTTATCGGTGGTGGTCTTGCAGGTTTAAGAGCTGCTATTGAAGTTGCAAAAAGTGGTCAAAGTGTAACTTTATTAAGTATTTGTCCGGTTAAAAGATCTCACTCAGCTGCTGTACAAGGTGGTATGCAAGCTAGTTTAGGAAATAGCGTTAAAGGTGAGGGAGATAATGAAGATGTGCATTTTGCTGATACAGTAAAAGGGTCTGACTGGGGCTGTGATCAAGAAGTTGCAAGAATGTTTGCACAAACTGCTCCAAAAGCCGTGCGTGAGCTTGCTGCTTGGGGTGTGCCTTGGACTAGGGTTACAAAAGGACCTAGAACTGTAGTTATCAATGCTCAAAAAACTACCATTGAAGAAAAAGAAGAAGCACATGGTCTTATAAACGCAAGAGACTTTGGTGGTACTAAAAAATGGAGAACATGCTATATCGCTGATGCAACAGGACACTGTATGCTTTATGGTGTGGCAAATGAAGCAATTAAACATCAAGTTAAAATCATCGACAGAATGGAAGCGGTAAGAATTATCCATGATGGTAAAAAATGTCTAGGAGCTATTGCTAGAGATTTAACTAATGGAGAATTAATCGCTTATGTTGCTAGAGGAACTATGATTGCAACAGGTGGTTATGGTAGAATTTATAAACAAACTACAAATGCTGTTATTTGTGAAGGAACAGGCGCTGCTATTGCACTTGAAACTGGACTTTGCAGACTTTCAAATATGGAAGCAGTGCAATTTCACCCAACTCCAATCGTGCCAAGTGGTATCTTACTAACTGAAGGTTGTAGAGGTGATGGTGGTATCTTAAGAGATGTTGATGGTTACCGCTTTATGCCTGATTATGAACCTGAGAAAAAAGAACTTGCAAGTAGGGACGTTGTAAGTCGTAGAATGATGGAGCATATTAGAAAAGGAAAAGGTGTAAAAAGCCCTTATGGAGATCATTTATGGCTTGATATTTCTATCCTTGGTCGTGCTCATGTTGAAAAAAATCTTCGTGATGTTCAAGATATTTGTAAGACATTTAATGGTATTGATCCTGCTGATGAGGGTCCAAAAGGTTGGGCACCAGTTTTACCTATGCAACATTACTCAATGGGTGGTATTAGAACTAAACCAACCGGCGAAAGTCAATGGCTAAATGGTCTTTTTGCATGCGGTGAAGCAGCTTGCTGGGATATGCACGGATTTAACCGCTTAGGTGGAAATTCATGTTCAGAAACTGTTGTTGCAGGTATGATCGTGGGAGATTATTTTGCACAATATTGTAAAGAAAATGGTAACGATATTGATACAAATATCGTTAAATCTTTCCTTTCTAAAGAGTATGATTACTTAAAATCTCTTGTTAGCAAAGAAGGAAAACATGATGTATTTGAAATCAAAAATAGAATGAAAGACATTATGTGGGAAAAAGTAGCTATCTTTAGAACAGGCCAAGGTCTTGAAGAAGCGGTTAAAGAGCTTGAAGAGTTATACCAAAAATCACTTGATCTAAAAGTACATGATAAAGAATTAAAATGTGCAAATCCAGAGCTTGAAGAAGCTTATAGAGTTCCAAGAATGCTAAAAATTGCTTTATGTGTTGCTTATGGTGCGCTTTTAAGAACAGAAAGCCGCGGGGCTCATTATAGAGAAGATTATCCAAAAAGAGATGACTTAAATTGGATGAAAAGAACAAATATTTACTGGGTAGAAGGTGAAAGTATGCCTAGAGTTGAGTATGAAGATCTTGACATTATGAAAATGGAAATCCCACCTGCATTTAGAGGTTATGGTGCTAAAGGAAATATCATTGAAAATCCACTAAGCGAAAAACGTCAAGCTGAAGTTGATGCGATCCGTGAAAAAATGGAAGCAGAAGGTAAAGGTAGATATGAAATTCAACATGCTTTAATGCCTTATGAATTACAAGCTAAATTTAAAGCACCAAATCAAAGAATAGGAGTTGATTATGAGTAGAAAATTAACAATAAGAGCATTTAAATATAATCCATTAAGTAAAATTTCTAAGCCTCATTTTGTTACTTATGAGCTTGAAGAAACTCCATTTATGACGATTTTTGTGTGCTTAACTCAAATCAGAGAAAAAATGGATGCGGATTTGAGTTTTGACTTTGTATGTAGAGCAGGGATTTGTGGAAGCTGTGCTATGATGATCAATGGTAAGCCAAAACTTGCTTGTAAAACATTGACAAAAGACTATCCAGATGGCGTTATAGAGCTTATGCCTTTACCTGCATTTAGACATATCAAAGATTTGAGTGTTAATACAGGTGAGTGGTTTGATGGTATGTGTAAACGCGTTGAAAGCTGGGTGCATAATGAAAAAGAAACAGATATTTCTAAACTTGAAGAACGTATTGAGCCAGAAGTTGCTGATGAGACTTTTGAACTTGATCGTTGTATAGAGTGTGGAATTTGTGTTGCTTCTTGTGCGACTAAGCTAATGAGACCTGACTTTATCGCAGCTACCGGGCTTTTAAGAACAGCTAGATATTTACAAGATCCACATGATCACAGAACCATAGAAGATTTTTATGAATTAGTGGGTGATGATGATGGTGTGTTTGGATGTATGTCTTTACTTGCATGTGAAGATAATTGTCCAAAAGAACTACCTTTACAAAGCAAAATCGCTTATATGAGAAGACAGCTTGTCGCTCAAAGAAACAAATAATTCTAGCCCCCAAGAAAAGGGGGCTCTTAAAACCTTACTAAAACAAATTTGGCAAAATCATAGCGTTTATCTTGACACAAATACACTTTTTGATGAAAGTTTGATTGATGTTCAAAAAGCAGCAATTCTTTTAAGTACTAATCTTGATAATTATGAAAGATTTAGCGCTTTAAATGAATTTAAAAGTTTGATGAAAAGTTTAAATTTACGCTTAGATCTTTATGGTATTCAATATGCGCAAGTTTGTTTTATTAACGCTTTAAATTTAGGAATTTTAGACAAAAATGAGCTTTTAAAAGCCTTGGAAAAACTTCAAAAAATCACTGATAATACTTTAATATATGCTTTTGTATCTAAACAAAAAGTTATTCAAAAAGATTACAAGCAAGAAGTTAAAAACTCACATCAAACACTAGATCTCATTAACCAAAACTTACAAGAGCTTTGCGAGGATGAAAAAGCTCAAAAACTCTTACAAGAAGCTTTAGTTAAATTTAGCAATATTGATTTTTCTATTGCGGTAACGGGTGTGGTAAATGCGGGTAAATCAAGCATGCTAAATGCACTTTTAAAAAAAGATTTTTTAGGTGTATCTAATGTGCCTGAAACTGCAAATTTGAGTGTTTTAAAATACGGCAAAGATCAAAAAGCTAAGATGTATTTTTGGAGTGAAGAAGAATGGCAAGATATTTTAAAAAGTTCTAAAGATAATCAAGATATGCAAGAACTTATCAAGCAATTAGAGCAAAATTTTAATCTAAATGAATATATTGAAAAAGAAAATAAAAATATAGAAATAAAAATTGAAGAATTAAAAAATTACACTAGTGCAAAAAATAAAATTTCAGCACTTATTAAAAAAATAGAACTTTTTTCATCGCTTGATTTTTTAAAAGATAATGTTTGTATAGTTGATACTCCAGGACTTGATGATGTGATTATACAAAGAGAGCTTTTAACAAAAGCGTATATAAGTAAGGCTGACTTTTTAATCCATCTTATGAATGCTTCTCAAAGTTTAAGTCAAAAAGATTGTGATTTTATTATAGAATGTTTGTTAACTTCAAGGGTAAGTAAGCTTTTGATTGTGCTTACTAAGGCTGACTTGCTTAGTCAAAAAGATTTACAAGAAGTAATTAACTATACTAAAAATAAGCTCAAAGAAAATTTAGCACAAAAGCAGCTTAGCCAAGAATTATTAGATAATGTAGATTTTGTGTGTATTTCTTCAAAACTAGCTAATGATTTTTATCAAAAAAAAGGTGGAAATTTAGAACAAAGCAATATTTTAACACTAGAAGAACTTATAGCTAAAAGCTTATATGATAAAAACAAAATCGCTCTAAGTGCTTATAAAAAAGAATTATTATTGCATTTAGAAAAAATAGAAGAAAAAATTAAATTTTCTAATAAAATGCTAAATTATGAAAGCTTTGAGCTTGATAGGCAAAATCAAGCTATTGTTAATGATTTTAAAGCAAAAAAAGAAAAATTAATGCAAGTAAAAGCAGAGCTAAGTGCTATTTTTAGCACAAAAGATGAAAATACTCAAGAAATTTTAACGCTTTTACATTTACTAGCTAAAAAATTAAAAGAAAAACTTATAGATGAGCTAAAATATAATCAAAATAATAAAATCAAAAACAACACTCAAAGATTAAATACTATCATTGATACGACTTTAAAAGATGGAATTTTTGATCTTTTAAGAGAGTTAAAACAGCAAAGTGAGTATAAGATCAATGAGCTTAAAAACACTCTAAGTGTGAAATATGATTTTTTAAAAGCTATTTTAGAGCAAAATTGTGATGATTTTAAAAGTAAGGTTGAAGCAAAAATAGAAAGCATTTTTACCAATGATCTTTTTATGACATTAAAAGCGGAACTTTTAAAAAATTTAGAGTTTGCTCAAGATATTTATAAACTAGAAAGCTCTTTAGAAAATCAAATTTTAGAAAAATTACAAATATTTAATATAGAAAAAATCGCCCTAGATTTAAAAAATAATCAAGAATTTTTTACTAATTTAGAGTTTAGTTTAAATTTATACGAAAAAGAGCAAGAAGAACAAATCAAAGATTTAAAAGACTTGATTTTACAAATAGAACAAAATGAACAAAACTCCAAAGAACTTTTAGAAAAAAACAATACAAAATTACAAAGTTTAAAGACTTTAAAAATGGAGCTTTTAAATGCAAAATGATTTGATTAATGATTTTTTAAAAGCTTATGAAAATGCTTATTGTAAAAGCTTTGATGATAGTTTTGAAGGAAAAATCTTAGCAATCAAAAATGCATTTTTAGAGCCAAGTTTGCATTTAAATGATGTGTTTTTAAAAGATCTTGAAATGATTATAGCTAGCTATAAAAGAGCCATTAATGTGGCTATCATAGGGCAATTTTCCAGCGGTAAATCCACGCTTTTAAATTTGATTTTGCAAAAAGAATGCCTGCCAACAGGCGTGGTGCCGGTGACTTTTAAGCCTACCTTTTTACGCTATGCTAAGGAGTATTTTTTAAGAGTTGAATATGAAGATGGTAGTGATGAGATTGTTGATATAGATGAGCTTTCTAAATTTAGCGATCAAAGAAATGAGCTAAAAGAAACTAAAAGTTTGCACCTTTTTGCGCCTATTGAACTTTTAAAAGATATCACACTTATAGACACCCCAGGTTTAAATGCAAACACCACCGACACGCTAACTACTTTTAAAGAACTTTCTTTTATGCATAGTGCTATTTGGCTTAGTTTGATTGATAATGCAGGCAAAAAAAGTGAAGAAGATGCTATAAAAGCAAATGCCAAGCTTTTAGAGCGTGGCGGGATTTGCGTGCTAAATCAAAAAGATAAGCTAAGTCAAGATGAGCTAGAAAATGTTTTAAATTACGCTCATTTAGTTTTTGATAAGTATTTTGAAAAAATCATCGCAATTTCATGTAAAGAAGCAAAATTTGATTTGCAAAAGTCAAATTTACCTTTACTTTATGAGTATTTAAAAGAACTTGATTATGAGTGTATTAAAAAAGATTTTATCAAAGAAAAACTTAGTAATTTATGCGAACTTTTGTCAAATCAATATGATTTGTTTCAAAATGCACTAGAGCAATTAGAGCTTAAATTTAATGTTATTTTGCAAACTTTCAAAGCAAGTAAGCTAGAGCAAAAAATCAAAATTTTAAATCATAATTGTTTAGATAAATTAAAACTTGTTGGAGAAAAAATTGCTCAAGAAATCTTAAAATTTATCAAAGAAAAAGATAGTAGTTATTATAAAGAAGCTAAGGGTTTATTTAAGAAAAATCTTTATGAAAAAGTTGCTTATAAAGCACCGTGTCTTTCAAGTGATGATGCGTTTTTGGCTATGTTTTATAATTCTGAAGCAATGAATAAGGAATTTAAAAGATTAAAAAATGAAATCGCCTTAGAATTTAGTCAAATCAAAGATGATTTTTCCTTATTTTTTACTAATTTAGAAGAGCAAATTTTGCTTTTTAAGGCTCAATTTTCAAATTTACAAAAAGAAAATGCCTTAGAAAGTGAAAAAGAATTTGCTAGTTTTAGAAGCTTTGCTAGTGCCAGCGAGGAGCTTTTTTTAAAAGATTTTAAGCAATTATTGTTTAAAAGCCAACTTGAACTTGATCTATTTTTAGAAAAGCTTAATCTAAAAGCTTTGGCAAATTATGAAAGTGCTACTAAACTTACTTTGGGATTTTTTAGCACTAAAATGAATGCGAGTAAAGAATTTTACGAGCTTGATAGTACCGAGTTTAGCTTGTATCATCCAAAAGCAAGTGAAGTACATCAAAGAGTATTAACTGAGCTTAATGTATATGAATTTGAAGATTTACTTTTAAATAAGCCTGTGGTTTTAAAAATTTATAAAAATTATATGCAAAGCTTTGTTGATTTTATTGAAGTTAAAAGACAGATTATTTTGAATTTAAAAAGTGAATTTGAGGCTAAAAAATCAATGATTTCTAGCATCAAATCCCAAATTTCTAAGCTTTAAAAATTTTTTCTAAGTGCGCCTTGTAGTTTGTAAAATATTCTTGTACTTGAGGATTTTTGATTACATCATTTGCTATGAAAGTAGGCAAAGCACTCATTCCTAAAAACTCATGTGCTTTGTGAAAGTGTAAATACACTCCATCAACTCCGGCTCCATTAAAGAATTCATTCTCATCATCAAAAGCTTGCATTGGAGCATTCCAAGTTAGCGAAAGCATGTATTTTTTATTTTTTAAAAGCCCACCTGTGCCATAATTTTTAGTAGGTTCATTATGACTTCTACCATCGTTTTTATAAAACACTCCATGTCCTGCTGTGAAAACATCGTCAATGTATTTTTTCACTATCCAAGGCTCTCCCATCCACCAACCAGGCATTTGCCAAATCAAAACATCAGCATTTAGAATTTTTTCTACCTCATCGTTTGTGTTATAACCTTGATCTATGTGTGTTTGTTGGGTTTGTAAACCAAGTTCTTGTAAAGTCTTAAGTGCAAGCTCATGCAAGCTTGTGTTTAGTCTTCCTTTGGAGTGTCCAAATTCTTTTGCACCATTTAATAATAATACTTTTTGCATATTTTTCCTTTTTATGTTTTTTAAAATTATAATTTAACTATAACTATATTTCAATGCCGAAGTTTATGTAAGATACTATATTATAAGAAAGTTTAAAACAAATATGTTACTTTTTATGATTGATTTTTTTAAAATAATACAAAAATAGTATTATTTTTTTTATTTAAGACTATATTAAAAAATCAAGGAATAGAATTGATATGATTTGATATTGTCAATAAAAAGGAGGAAGATATGCAAGATAATGTCATTGATCGTAGAAATTTTTTTAAATTAAGTCTTTTAGGTGGCGGCGTGGTTGCTGCTAGCACTATGAGTGGTGGAGCTATATTGCATGCTGCAGAATTAACTCATGCGCACAAGAAAACACAAGGAGGTTCAAATAAAATAAGAGGAAAAATGTTTTTTCAAGTGCAGACTGATTTTGATAATCTAAGTGCAGCATGTGAGAGAATTTATCCAAAAGATGAGCAAGGTGATGGTGCTATAGGTTTAGGCGTACCTTATTTTATTGATAATCAATTAGCTTCAGCTTATGGTTATAATGATAGAGAATACTTACAAGGACCATTTATAGAAGGAATTGCTGAGCAAGGTTATCAAACCCCAATGAAGCGTAATGAGATTTTTTTAGAGGGTGTTAAAGCTTTGGAAATAATATCTCAAAAGCGTTATAAAAAAACTTTTTCATCTTTAAAAGGAGTTGAGCAAGATAAAATTTTAGTTGATTTGGAAAAAAATAAAATCGATTTCATAGGATTTAAATCTTCTGAATTTTTTACTCTTTTAAGGGATATGACAATAGCTGGAGTTTTGTCTGATCCAATTTATGGTGGCAATGACAATAAAAATGGATGGAGAATGATGCAATATCCTGGTGCTCAAATGAGTTATATTGACAAAATTGCAAGTGATGAGTTTTTTGACATAGAGCCTATGAGTTTAGCTGATATGGAGGGATAAATTATGGTAGAAGTATTAAAAAAAGTAGATGTGGTAACAGTAGGAGCTGGTTGGACAGGTGGTATAGTTGCAGCAGAACTTACCAAAGCTGGATTGACTGTCTTGAGCTTAGAGCGTGGTATGATGCAAACTACGGAAAATTTTGCAATGATTCACGATGAGTGGAGATATGGTATTAACTATGGTTTAATGCAAGATTGCTCAAAAGATACAGTAACTTTTCGCCATAACGTCAATGGTTTAGCTTTACCATATAGAAAAATGGGATCTTTTTTACTTGGAAGTAATGTTGGTGGTGCAGGGGTACATTGGAATGGTTGGACCTTTAGATTTTTACCTTATGATTTTGAGATTAAAACAAAAAGTTTTGAAAGATATGGTAATAAATTAGGTGATGATTATACCTTGCAAGATTGGGGTTTAACCTATAAAGATATGGAACCTTATTATGATAAGTTTGAAAAAACTTGTGGAATTTGTGGAGAAGAAAACCCACTTGCTGAAAAAATGGGTTTGTTTAGATCAAGTCCTTATCCGCAAGAACCTTTAGAAAATACTAAAATGCTTAAACGTTTCGAAAAAGCTGCAAAAGAAATGAAATTACATCCATTTAGATTACCTGCGGCTAATTCAAAAGGTGGTTATACTAATCCAGATGGTCAAGATCTAGCCCCATGTCAATATTGTGCTTATTGTGAGCGTTTTGGTTGTGAGTATGGTGCTAAGGCTAGTCCTATTAATACTGTCATACCTAAAGCCATGAGCACAGGAAAATATACTATAAGAACTCATAGTAATGTTATAGAAATACTAAAAAAAGATGGCAAAGCTACAGGAGTTAGGTTTGTAGATACTAGAACTATGAAAGAGTATATTCAGCCAGCAGATATTGTAGTGCTTACAAGCTATATGTTTAACAATGCTAAGCTTTTAATGGTAAGTGGTATAGGTGAGCAATACGATCCAAATACAGGCAAAGGTACTTTAGGTAAAAACTATTGTTATCAAATCAATATGGGAACAACAGCGTTTTTTGATGAGCAATTTAATACATATATGGGTTCAGGTGCTTTGGGTACAACTTGCGATGATTATAATGGGGATAATTTTGATCACTCAAAAGAGAAGTTTTTACACGGAGCTATGATTTATAGTGTACAACTTGGAAATCGCCCTATCCAATCAGCTCCGCTGCCAAAAGGAACTCCAAGTTGGGGAGCTGAATTTAAAAAAGCTTTAAACTATAATTTTACAAGAGCCATTACAGTGGGAGGGCAAGGCGCATCTTTACCACATAAAAGTAACTATTTGAGTTTAGATCCAACCTATAAAGATGCTTTTGGAACGCCACTTGTAAGACTTACTTATAATTTTACAGATCAAGATCGTGCTTTGCATAAATTTATAACAGATAAAACAGCTGAAGTAGCTAAAAAAATGCAAGGAGTGAGATCAATTAAAAAAGGAACTTATTTAAAAGATTATAGTATTGTGCCTTATCAATCTACACATAATACGGGTGGAACTACTATGGGTGCTGATCCTCGAACAAGTGTTGTTAATACTTATTTGCAACATTGGGATATGGATAATCTTTTTGTTGTGGGTGCAGGAAATTTTCAGCACAATAGCGGATATAATCCTACTGATACAGTTGGAGCTTTGGCTTATCGTTGTGCAGAGGGTATTTTAAAATATCATAAAAATGATAGACAATTAGTATAGATATATGTGAAGCATTTTGCTTCACATATTATTTTTCGCTACTATCTTTTTCTTTTTTTCTTTTTCCATAAATGAAGCGCAGCCCCGCATGCCCCACCAACAATAGCAGCAATGATAAGATTTGTGATGAAATCCATCGAAACCATTTTTAATTTGTTTTCATTTTGATAAAAAATGATTTTGGATTATAATATAAAAAAGCATGATGCTATATAAAAGGAAAGTATATGGAAGAAAAGTGCGATTTTACGGAATGCGGATTTAATTATACTTTATCTTTGATTTCGGGAAAGTATAAGATGAGCGTTTTGTATTGTTTGTTTCGTTGTGAAGTTGTAAGATATAATGAATTTAAAAGATATCTTGGTAATATTTCTTTTAAGACTTTAACACATACTTTAAGAGAGCTTGAAAATGATGATTTAATCACGCGTAAAGAATACCCACAAATCCCTCCAAAAGTAGAATACCGCCTTGCTAAAAAAGGACAAAGTTTAATTCCTATTTTACAAGCGATGTGTGATTGGGGCGAGGCAAATCAAAAGGAAGAAAAATGATAGAATTATTAGATGGTATAAATTTAGAAAAATACATGGGCACATGGTTAGAAATGGCTAGAAAACCTGCGTTTTTTCAAAAAACTTGCAAAAGTGCTAAGGCGGAATATGAGCTAGAGTATGAAGGCTCTACGCCTATAATCAAAGTCAAAAATATATGCACTAAAGAAAATGGAGAAATCTCTCAGGCAAATGGCAAAGCTAGGGTAAAATCACCAAGATCTTTAGCGGTTAAATTTAGTATTTTTATGAATGTTTTTAACAAGCCAAATTATGAGATTATTTACATTGACACAAGCTATCAAGTTTCTATCGTAGGTAGTCCTGATAAAAAATATTTATGGATTTTGTCAAGAGAGATTTTAGCAAAAGAGCAAATAAACTCTTTGCTTGAAATAGCCAAGCAAAGAGGTTTTGATACTAGCGATGTGATTTTTGATGAGTATTAATCCTGCTCACTCATATCGATTACATAACGGAATTTGGCTTTTCCTGAAGTGAGGTTTTCATAAGCTTTGTCAATCTCGCTTGGTTTGATGAGTTCAATTTCAGGATAAATTCCATGTTCTAAAGAAAAGTCAAGCATTTCTTGAGTTTCTTTAATGCCCCCAATAAGCGAGCCATATACTTTTTTACCGGCTTTATGTACAAAATGAATGATGTTAATGCTAGGACTTACTTCATGTGGAGGTAATCCTACTATAGCCATCTCACCACCAAATTTTAATAAATCCATATAAGCTAGCGGATCATAAGGGGTCGGTATAGTAGAGATGATGAGGTCAAATCTTTCTTTTACCGCACTTTTATCTGTACTAGTATAAAAATTACTCACACCCATAGCTAAAGCTTCTGCTTTTTTGTTTTCATTTCTTGCAAAAACACTTACTTTTGCCCCCATTTTTACAGCATATTTAACTGCCATCATACCAAGCCCACCAAAACCTGCTACGGCTACACTTGAGCCTTCTTTGATGTTTGAAAATTTAAGCGGTGAGTAGGTAGTAATACCCGCACAAAGTAAAGGCGCTACTTTGTCAAGTGGAGCATTTTTTGGTACATTGATAGCAAATTTTTCACTTACTACGATGTTGTTTGAGTAGCCTCCATAGGTGTTTTCATTATCATGAAATACATCTTTGCAGTTATAAGTGTAGATGGTTTTACCATTTTCACAAAATTGCTCTTGAGATTTTTTGCATGCTTCGCACTCTCCGCATGAGTTTACCATGCACCCAACTCCAGCAAAATCACCTACTTTAAATTTGCTTACATTTTCACCCACTGCGATAACTTCTCCTGCTATTTCATGACCAGGTACGCAAGGGTAAGTTGCCTCACCCCATTCGCTTCTTGCGGTGTGTATGTCACTATGACAAATTCCTGCGTATTTGATAGCGATTAAGATGTCGTTTTTGCCTACTTTATGGCGTGTAAATTCAAAAGGTGTAAATTTAGAATCCTTGCTAAGCATAGCATAACCTTTACTTTTAACACGACCATTTTCTAAAAAGATTTTTGAGTCCATTTTCTCTCCTTTATGATTTTTGAAATTATAATAAAGCTAGGTTTTTATTGCAATAGGGAAAAGAAAGTAAGATACTATACTCAAGGTGTGTAGAATTAATATGTTAAAAATTTTTGATTTTTTTAACATATTTTTTTATAATGTTAAAAAATTTTATAAATTTTAACATATGGAAAAAACATGAAAGAGTTTATACCGCCAAAACTACCTTTAGATATAAAATTAAACGCAAATATTTATAACCTTATCATCAAAGCTTCAAGAAAATTAGCCGAATTAAATGGACTTAGTAAAAGCATTCCAAACCCAAATATTTTAATCAATGCTTTAATTTTGCAAGAAGCTAAAGATTCAAGTGAGATAGAAAATATTATTACTACTCACGATGAGCTTTTTTTGTCTAAAATTGATGAAAAGAAACTCACAAGGGCGACAAAAGAAGTAAAAGACTATGAAAATGCTTTAAAAAAAGGATATGAGCTTTTAAAAAAAGAACAACTATTAAGAAATGCTCATATTTTAGAAATTCAAAAAAGGTTAGAAGGGAATAATGCAGGTTTTAGAAAACAAAGTGGAACCATGCTCAAAAATCCTATTACAGGTGAAATCAAGCATATACCACCACAAAATTTTGATGATATACAAGAGCTTATGAAAAATTTAGAGCAATATATTAATGATGATACTCTAGATGAACTTGATTTTTTAGTAAAAATGGCAATCATCCATTATCAATTTGAAAGCATACATCCTTTTTATGATGGAAATGGTAGAACAGGTAGGATTATAAATATACTTTATTTAGTGTATAAAGGGCTTTTGGATTTGCCTATTTTATATTTAAGTGCTTATATAGTTAAAAATAAAGATGAATATTATACTCTTTTGCAAAAAGTACGCGATGAAGATGCTATTTTAGAATGGATAGAATATATACTAAAAGGTATAGAGCAAACTGCTATAAAGACAATTGAAACCATCATTATAATAGAAAAAATGATGAACGATGTAAGCGATATTTTGCAAAATAAAACAAATTTTTATAGTAAAGATTTTGTGGAACTTTTGTTTTCTCACCCTTATACAAAAATAGATTTTTTAATAAAAAAACTAGATATTTCAAGACAGAGTGCTTCAAAATATCTTAAAATTTGTGAAAAATTAGGGGTTTTAGAATGTGTTAAAATGAGTAGAAATAATTATTACATTAACACAAAACTTTTAGGACTTTTTAGAAAAGGAATTTTTTAAATGTAAAATAAAATATAAAATTATATATTATTGATATAATTGCATTTCTAAAAAAATAAAAGGTATAAAATTATGTATGATTTGCCAATACTTGTTATTCAAAATTTATCAGGACATATTTTAGAGGGAACAATAATAATTGTATTTTTCTTTGTATTATTTTTAATTCTCTTGTATAAAAGGAAAAGTCTTCATAAATCTGCCACTAGTCTTCTTATTACTATAGGAATTTGTTTTACTTTTTATGGTATTTCTAAAGGACTTGCAAATTTTGATGCTAATAATATTGAAGAAAATTTACCACAACTTATAGATGGTATCAAAACAGCTTTTTTAGTTTCTGTAGAAGCCGTGTTTTTCGCTATTTTACTTAAGATTATTGCGCTTTTTCTGGAAAAACCTTTCTCAGATAAAGAAAATATCGAAGATGACATAGGAATAGAAGATGTAGTTGCATTGCAAAAAGAAAACCTTAAAATAAATCAAGAAAATTTAAGCTCTTTTAGTCAACTTTTGAATGCTGTAAAAGAAACTAATGATAATATAAAATTATTAAGAATGGATAATAAGCAAGGTTTTGTGGATATGAAAAATAGTTTTGAAAATTTTTCTAAAACAATGGCGGAAAATAATTCTAAAGCTTTTATACAAGCTTTAGAAGAAGTCATAAAAGATTTTAATAATAAAATAACAGAACAGTTTGGAGATAACTTTAAACAATTAAATTTGGCAGTAGGCGCTCTATTAAGTTGGCAAGAAAATTATAAGAGTTATATAGAAAAGAGTGAATCTAATATGGAGAATTTATTTTCATCTTTAGATAAAGCTATAAAAGATTATTCTATTGTGGTAGATAATTCTGAAAGATTTTTTAATTACACTCAATCTTTTGAAAATATCTTAAAGGACATTTTGAATCAAAAAATTCAAATGCAAAATAGTATAGAAAGTTTAGATAAATTTTTAGAGAATATACAAAATTCTACTTCTTCTTTGATAAAAGAAATCAATGATTATAAGGAGCAAAGCTTAAATATTATGGAAAATATTTCTAAATTAAGTTTAAATTTAGAAGAAAGTTATGTGAAAGCTGGTGAAAAATTAATAGCTGATATGAGTGAGTATGTTGGGAAATTTAGTACAGAATTATCAAATTATAATGAAAAAATTAATACCCAACTTATTGAAGGATTAAACAATGCTTCAACTTCTATTAATTCTCAAGTTAAAACTTTAGATCAAGAATTGGAGAATGTATTAAAAAATCTCGGATCTAATTTAGCTTCAATTTCTTCTAAATTTGTAGATGATTATAATAGTATTATTTCAAATCTTTCTTCTTTAAATCAAAAGTTGGGTAATTTAAGATGAAATTTTTTAGAAAAAATAAAAAAATCAGCGAAGACGATGATTTTTTTATAGCATTAAGTGATATAATGACCGCTTTAATGCTACTTTTTTTATTGATTAGTGTTGTTTATATGATTAAAGTGGAAGATAGTGTTAAAATACCTAAGATCTTTAAAGAGACAACTCAAGGGTTAAGTGAACATTTAAACAAAGAGTTTGAAAAAGATTTAAAAGCTTGGGGTGCTGTGCTTGATAAGGATTTAACTATAAGATTTTATCAACCAGATATTTTATTTAAGACAGGATCTGATGTTTTAAGTCCTAAATTTAAAAATATACTTAACGATTTTTTTCCAAGGTATTTAAAAATTATGATGGATAAACAATTTATTAATAACATAGAAGAGATTAGAATAGAGGGGCATACGAGTTCATTTTGGGGTAATATTAAAGGTGATATAGCTTATTTGAATAATATGGAACTTTCTCAAGCTAGAACAAGGGAAGTGATAAAATATTTATTAAATTTAAACTTAGATGAAAAAGAGAAAGAATGGTTAAAAAAACATTTTAGGGCTATAGGTTTTTCTTCAGCAAAACCATTAAACGATAAAAGCCAAACTTTGCAATATGGAGAAAAAGAAAATTTTATAAAATCTCAAAGAGTTGAATTTAGAGTTAGAACAAATATAGAAAACAAAATAGTAGAAGTTGTTGATAAATAATAATGAATATAGAACTTATATTAAAACCTATAACAGATTTAAGAATTAAAATTGGAGCAACATTACAACATATAGATATTTCTTATATTAAAAATTCTATTAGTGCAGAAGAAATCAAATTATTAGAAACTCAAGGTATAGATGTTGATATAAATGATGTTAAAGTTATTAGTGATGGTACTTTTTCATATAAGAATCGTAGAGTGCTGATTTATATAAGAGATGTATCTCCTTTATATAAAGAAAATGATATTAATAGCTCTTTACCAAGATATCATTTGTGTTATTGCGATGCATATCAAAAGATGTTGTCTAATAATAGAAAACATAGATATGTAGTTAGTAGTAGAGATGATGGTATTTTTTGGCTTAATTTTTTTGGTTTTAGTAATAATACTATGATAAAAACCAAGAGTGAAGAAAGAAAATTACAAGTTTGTATGTATTGCTTAAGAAAATTAAATTGGTGTAATGTCAATCAGGTTTCAAATGATAAGCGTTTAATGATAAGAAATAATTTTAGTTTAAAAGATTTTTTTGAAAAATATCCAAAAAATATTATTAACTCTAAAAATCATTTTAGTGATAAAATAGCCCCGTTAAATATCTATTCTGATGATTGGAATAATATTTCTTATGATATAAGAAGTAAAGCTCAATGGAAATGTCAAAAATGTCATAGAGATTTTTCAAAAAATCGAATAGGGTTAGATGTGCATCATATTAATGGACAGAAAAATGACAATAGATTAAATAATTTAATGGTGTTATGTAAAGATTGTCATTCTAAGGAACCTATGCATGAGCACTATCTATAACAGGAACTAAAATAATGTTTAAAGCAATATTTCAATTTTTATCAGATGTGATTAAAGATATTAATTCAGATAAGATTTGGGACTCTAGGGATGGAATTTGTAAAACTAGAACTAATGGTAAATATGGATTTATGGATGATAAAGGCAAGGTAATTATTAGTCCTTGTTTTGATGCAGTTTATGATTTTAGCGAAGGATTGGCGTTAGTTGAGTTAAATAATAAATATGGTTATATCAATAAAAATGGTGAAATTGTTATAGATCTTAAGTTTGAATTAGCGTATCCTTTTCATAAGGGATATGCAAAGGTAAAAATTAAGAAAAAATGGGGAGTTATTAATAAAGATGGTGATATAGTTTTACAGCCAGTATTTGATAGTGTTCTAGGGCTTGATAAAAGTGGTAAGGCATTTTTTGTTACATTTAAAGGTGCGACAGGCTTCATTGACAAAAATGGAAATTTTACTGAATTATATTAAAATATAATTTTATACATGAAATCTTAGCAAATTATATCTTTTACATTTTCACATTAAGGCATTAAAACAATATCCACTAAATCATTTTCTTTTATATCATCATGTGCTATCATAAGTGCAGCTTTGTTGTTTAAATTATTTATGATAGCACTTGAGCCTTGTTTTTTGCCTTTTAAATTGGAATAAATTTTTCCATCTTTAAATTCTATATTGCAAGCCACAAATTCTAAATGTGAACTTTTTTTCTTATAGTCAGTATCTGCAAATACCTTAAATACATAGTCTTTTTCTTGTAAAAGCCAAGCATTTAAAAGTTCTCTTACATATAAATTAAACATCACCATAGCCGAGTATGGAAAACCCGGTAATGCAAAGATGAATTTATCTTCAAATTTGGCTATTTTGATGTGTTTGCCAGGTTTTACATTGACTTTGTCTAAGATGACTTCATACTCTTTAACAGCTTGTTTTAAAAAGTCAAAATCCCCCATGGAAACTCCACCAGTGGTAACTAAAATATCACACGCATTAAGTGCTTGTTTTAAAACACTTGGAGTTTTTTGCATATCATCTTTTAAAAGTGGGAAAATTCTAGCTTCAGCACCAAGTTTTTTTGCCATATTAGCTATGGCTACATGGTTTGATGAGCGAATTTGTGCAGGGTGTTCTAAGCTTTCGCCTAAGTCTTTGATCTCACTTCCGCTACTTAGCACGCCTATGATAGGTTTAGTAAAAACACTAATGTGAAAATATCCAAGCTCAGCTAAAAGTGCTATCTCGCTATAGCCTAGCTTTGTACCTTTAGTGAGTAAAATTTCACCTTTGGTGTAGCTCTCTCCCACCTTTCTTACAGCAAAGCCTTGAGGAACTTTTTCTTTTATATAAACTACACCATTTTTAACTTCTACTTTTTCCACAGGTACTAAGGTATCACAACCCTCACTCATTAAAGAACCTGTAAAGGTTTTAACGCATTCTTTATTTTGTATTTTAAAGCTTGGAAAAACTCCCGCAGGTACTTCGCCTATGATAGACAAAGGCTCATCTTGCTCGCTAAATTTAATCGCATAGCCATCCATAGAAGCAGTGGGAAATTGAGGGTTATTAGTAGAAGCTTTGATGTCTATGGCTAAAATTCTATCTAAGCACTGTGTTAAAGCGATGTTTTCTATCTTTTCATATGTTTGTATGTGTGAATGAAGTATGTCTAAACTTTGACTATAAGAAGTTAGCATTTTAGTCCTTAGTGCTTAAAATTCCTGCTCCTTGAAGTTTCAAAGAGCGTTTTTTGGCGTAAATTTTTTCACCATTAATGATATCATATTTCCATATAGGTGCACTTGCTTTAAAATCTTCTACAAAATCATTAATTAGTTTTAATCCTAATTTTCTTTGCTTGCTTAAAACCCCAGCAAAATAAGAACTCTCATGCACCTTAACCTCGCCGATAGAGTGAGCAAACATCAAGCTTACATTTTCATTCGCAAGTTTTTGGCACCACTTTTCAAACCAAGTTTTTAATAAAGGCTCATATATATCAAAACTTAAAGCCTCAATCTCATCTTCAGCCCTTACTATACCGCAAAATGTGATCAAAGCTCCGCAGTTTTTATCTTTAGCATATTCATACCATCTAGCATAAATGCTAGGAATTTCTAAGGCTCCTTGATGTAATTCAAACATAACTCATCCTCCACAAACCGGTGGTAATAAGCATATTTTATCCCCATCTTTTAAGGTGGTTTCATCATCAAAAACCATTTCATCATTTAAAGCAACTGCACAAAGCTCAAGCCATTCTTTTAAGCTTTCATCTTGCCCTAAAATTGCTTTTAATTCTTTAAGATTGCTTACGTTTAGTTCCAAGCTTTCTTTGTTAATTGGCCCTAGAAATTCGACTTTTACCATTTTTTACCCTTATTCTTTTATTTCTAAAATTCCCATCATTCCAAGATCTTCATGCTCTAAAATATGGCAGTGAAACATTCTAATACCGGTAAATTTTTGACTCATTCTAAGTCTCAATTCTTCCCCAGGTCTTACATTAATCGTATCTTGCAATGCTCTGAATTTTGCTTTTGTTATTTTACCCTTAAATTTAGAAGATATGAGTTCAAATTGTGTTCCGTGTATATGGAAAGGATGATCCATATGTGATTTGTTTTTTACTACCCATTCTTCTACTTCATTTAATTTTGAGGTTAAATCCGTTCTATTCATATCAAATGTTTTACCATTGATTAAAAACATAGAAGCAAGGCTTTTTTTGATTTCTTCTTCACTTTTTTTACTAATACCATGCATTTGCATGTGATCTTCACTCATAATCACTTCTTTAAAGCTTGTAGCTTCTTTTAAAGGTGGAAATTCGCGTAATTTTTCAGGTATGTTTTCTACAGTTTTTTCTACTTTAAGATCAGCTAACATAAGAGTGTAAGGTTCTTCTTTAACAAGCATTTTATCGCGGTCATAATAAGTACTTTCAAGTTTAAAATCACCTTTATTTGCTTTGATTAGCACTTCTACTCTTGAAGCAGGACTTAAAAATAACTCATCTAATTCAACACCTTTTTCTATAAGCCCTCCATCGGTTCCTACTAAAATAAATTTAGCACCTTTAATGCGTAAATTTAAATATCTTGCCACACAAAAATTATAAATACGAATTCTTTGAGCTTTGTCAAGTGTTATTTTTGGCTTTAATTGTCCATTGATAAGAACTAAATTTCCTTCTCTACCATTGAGCCAATCAAATAAATTATTATCAGGAATTTGTGCATTTTCATCTAAACGCAAATCGCTAATCACCCAATCTTGCTCTTTTAAATGTGACAACGCATCTTTTTTGGCTTTTACTACAAATACCCCTGCTAAGCCTTTATAAACTTGCTTTGCTGTGGTGTAGTGTGGGTGCGGATGATACCAGTAAGTTCCTGCTGAATTTTCTCCAAGTTTAAAGCGATAAATTCTTTCTCTACCAGGCATGATAGGATCGTGCGGGTTGCCATCTTGCTCAGGTGGTATGTCAAGTCCATGCCAGTGGATAGTAGTTGGTTCTTTTAAGCTATTTTTTACCAAAATTTCTACAGTATCACCTTCATAAACTTCTATTTTAGGTCCAGGTATAGAGCCATTGTAAGTAAAGCATTTTGTTTTTTTACCTTTAACAAGCTCTATTTGACTTTCTTTGATTTCTATACTTGATCTAAAGAAATTTTTCTTTGCACTTGTATTTTTTAGAAGTTTTAAATTTGCTAATGCTCCTCCGCTAGGAAAGTTTTTTTCATCTAGTAATTTAATGTTTGGATTTTCTAGTTTGATAAAAGAAGTATCGATTTCTTTTGTATCTTTTTGTGTATGTTTTGAGTGCATATTATGATGAGAATGATCTCCCATTGCATAAGCACTGCTAATACTTGCTAAACCTAAAGCATTAAATTTTAAAAATAACCTTCTGTCCATTAAATTTTTACTCCTAAATTAATTTTGATTTGGATTTTGATTATAACTATTATTTGATTAATGATGGTAAATTATAAAAACAAGATATAATTTTAATATGATTTGTTATACAAGTGGTTTTAAATCAAAAATTAAGGATAAATAATGCTAATTAAAAATCATTTAGATAAAGACTTTCAAACCCCTGCTTATATTTTAGAAGAAGATAAACTTAGAAAAAATTGTGAACTTTTGGCTAAAGTAAGTGAGCAAAGTGGAGCAAAAGTTTTGCTTGCGCTAAAGGGTTTTGCTTTTTCAGGTGCTATGGATATAGTCGGTGAGTATCTATCAGGTTGTACTTGCAGTGGGCTTTGGGAAGCTAAATTTGCAAAAGAATATATGAACAAAGAAATTCATACTTTTTCACCTGCTTTTAAAGAGGATGAAATAGATGAAATCATAGATCTTTCGCATCATATAGTATTTAATTCTTTTAATCAGTTTAAAAAATTTAAAGACAAAGCAAGTAAAAAGTCTCTTGGTTTGCGTTGCAATCCAGAGCTTTCAGTGGCTCCAAAAGAACTTTATAATCCTTGTGGTAGATTTTCAAGACTAGGAATTCGTGCGATTGATTTTGAAAATGAAGATTTAAGTGCTTTAAGCGGGCTTCATTTTCATGCTTTATGTGAAGAAAGTGCGCATTCTTTAGAGCTTGTGTTAAATGCTTTTGAAGCTAAATTTTCAAAATTTATTAAAAATATAAAATGGGTTAATTTTGGTGGGGGTCATCATATCACAAAAGAAGGTTATGACACGCAAAAATTAATTGATCTTTGTAAAAAATTTAGCGATAAATACGGAGTGCAAGTATATCTTGAGCCAGGTGAGGCTGTGGGTTGGCAGTGTGGAGCTTTAGTTGCAAGTGTGATAGATATAGTAGAAAATGAGAAAAAAATAGCTATTTTAGATACTTCAAGCGAAGCTCATATGCCAGATACTATTATCATGCCTTATACAAGCGAGGTTTTAAATGCTAGAATTTTATCAAGTCGTGATGGGGAAAAATATAGCGAGTTAAAAGAAAATGAATTTGCTTATTTACTTGGTGGTAATACTTGCTTAGCAGGGGATATCATGGGTGAGTATGCTTTTAATCAAGAGTTAAAAATAGGGCAAAAAATAGTATTTTTAGATCAAATTCATTATTCTATAGTTAAAAACACCACTTTTAATGGAGTAAGACTTCCAAATTTAATGTTCTTAGATAAAAATGAAAATTTATCTATGGTAAGAGAATTTGGCTATGAAAATTATTCAAAAAGAAACTAAAAATTGAGTTTTTTTGTAGTTTTTTGCAAATTTATGTTTTTTAAATAAAACTTTTTTTAAAATAAAAATGGAAACTGAAAATTAACAAAACTACAACGCTAAGCTTTGGCTAGCGTGTAATGTTTAGGAGTAATTTATGCATAGGGTTATACTAGCTCTTTTAGCCTGTTTTAACTTTCTATTTGCTCAAGAAAATTTTGAAGTTAAAAATACTCAAATTTGGGATGTGCAAAGAGTGATGAATATAGAAAGTTATCAAAATTTTGGTGCTTTGTGGACTAAACTACAAGGTGAATATATTGCAAGTGCTGTTTTGATTATACTTATAGTGGTAATTTCAGCTTTTGCATTGCATTATATGGTCATAGGTCCAAAGAAATTTTCTCATGATGGTAAGAAAATTTATGCTTTTTCGGTGTTTGAAAGATTGTTTCATTTTGTAGCAGCAATCTCTTGGATTATCCTTGTGCCAACCGGACTTATTATGATTTTTGGATCGTATTTTGGTGGTGGATTCTTTGTAAGAATGTGTAAAAACTTACATGGTATTGCTACTATTTTATTTATCATTTCTATCATTCCTATGCTTTTGTGTTGGATTAAAAGAATGCTTCCTGCAAGTTATGATTTAAGATGGATGATGATAGTAGGTGGATATTTAAGTAAAGAGAAAAAACCTGTGCCTGCGGGTAAGTTTAATTTTGGTCAAAAATCTTGGTATTATATAGCTGTTTTTGGTGGCTTTTTGATGATAATCACCGGTGCATTTATGTTTTTCCTTGATTTTAATTCTACTTCTTTACAATCTATTTTTGGAATTTCTCACATAGATATTTTAAGAGCTTCGGCTATCATCCATAATATTTTTGGTATTTTATGTGCAGTATTTTTTGCTATTCATATTTATATGGCTGTATTTGCTATTAAAGGAAGTATCCACTCTATGATTAGTGGTTATAAGGAAGAAGAGGAAGTTTATATTTTACATTCTTATTGGTATAAAGAATTAAGCGATAAAAAACAAATCAATCCATCATTTACTTACGATTCTAAAACAAAATTTTAAAATCTCACTTGATTTTTTTAAATTTTCCTTGTTATAATCAAATAAAAATAACAAGGAAAATTAATGATACAAGATATTGATCTTTCGCGTAAATATTTTTATGAATTTTTTTCAAAAGCTTTTAATTTTATCGATGAAAATGAATTTAAAATTTGGCATGAGCAAGTTTTAGTTTTAGCTCAAAGTCCTTTAGATGATAGTTTAAAGTCTGATTTTGAAAAACTTAGCGCATGTGATTTTGCAAGTTTTAAAGAAGAACAAAATGCGGTGTTTTTTGATTTTTCTTATGTGAATGTGCCTATTAGTGCTTCTTTTTATGATGAGGGTAGAGATGATGGCAAAATGAAGCTTCAAGCCTGTGAAATCATTAGAAAAACCAAATTTAGAAAAAAAGAAGATTGTAGACAAAGTGAAGATGAATTTGGCTTTTTATTTGCTTTTATGGCAAGTATTATTGAGCATGATTTAAAAGTTGCACAGCAATTATTTCGTTTTGTGATAAACCCTGTAATAGATGAGTTTATAGAAAAATTGCAAATTCACAAAAACTCAAATTTTTACATTGCTATTGCTAATATTATGAAAGTCTTTTTTGTAAATGAAAGAGCTTATTTAGAAGTGCAAGCACCTATAAAAAAAGAAGGCAAAAGCGTAGCAGATGAGGCTTTACAAAGACTTCCTTACGAACCAAGACTTCCTACTAAATTTAGTAAAACAAATATAGAAGAACTTAGCAAATTATAAAAATTAATATGTATTTTGTTACCAAAATACATATTATCAAAATCATCTTTTTATGAAAATAGAAATTAAATAAAATCTTAAGTGAAAATATGCAAAATTTACTCTGTTAAGTGCGTAAATACTTTGAAAATAAGTATTTATAGTTATTCTTTACTTTTATTTCAAAGGAGAGAACATGGAGGCCAATCAAAGAAGGGATTTTTTAAAAAAATCTTTGAAAATTGGTGCTTTAGGGGTGGTAGCTGGAGCAAGTGCAAATGCTTTAGCTAAAGATGACTACCAAGAGCAAAATACCGTAGTTTTAGGAAAAAGTACTAAAAAAGAAGTGCTTTATAAAAAAACTATGCATTGGGAAAAATACTACAAAATAGCTTATTAATTAAGAAAGGAAGAAGATGGCATTAGCAAGAAGAAATTTTCTTAAGCTTGCTGGTATTGCTGGTCTTGGAAGCGCGGCTTTTGGTAGTGAAAACAAAGCTATTAGAGCTGCAAGTGAACAAGAAGTAGCAAATCCTTATCCAGATTCTAAGATTGTTAGAACAATCTGTAGTATCTGTAGTGCAGGCTGTGGAATTAAAGCAGAAGTACAAGATGGAGTTTGGGTGCGTCAAGAAAACGCTATAGAACATCCTATTTCTCAAGGATCACACTGCTGTAAAGGGATAGATCAAATCGATCTTACCAAATCAAAACAGCGTATTAAATATCCTATGAAAAAAGAAAACGGTAAATGGGTACGTTTAACTTGGGAACAAGCTATCAACGAAATTGGTGATAAAATGCTTGAAATCCGCAAGGAAAATGGACCTGATAGTGTTATGTTCTTAGGTTCAGCTAAATTTAATAACCAACAAGCTTATTATTTTAGAAAATTTGCAGCATTTTGGGGTACTAATAATATAGACCACGTTGCTAGAATTTGACACAGCGCAACAGTCGCCGGTGTGGCGAATACATGGGGTTATGGCGCTATGACAAATCATTTTGGTGATGTGACTAAACACTCAAAAATGATGATTATTTTTGGTGCAAATACTGCTGTGGCAAATCCTATTGGATTTAAACACTTATTGCAAGCAAAAGATCGTAATAATGCTAAATTAGTAGTTGTAGATCCTGTATTTACAAAAACTGCAGTACATGCTGATGAATACGTAAGAATTCGTCCAGGTACAGATATAGCTTTAGTTTATGGTATGCTTCATTTAATCTTCAAAAATGGTTGGGAAGATAAAGAGTTAATCAAAACTAGAACTTATGGGGTTGAAGAAATAAAAGCAGAAGCTGCTAAATGGACTCCTGAAGTTGTAGAAGATGTAACAGGCGTTCCAGCTGCTCAACTTGAAAAAATCACAAGAATGCTAGCTACAATCAAACCTGCTACGCTATTTTGGGCTTTAGGTATTACTCAACACTCAGTAGGTAGCTCTAACACAAGAATTCTAGCTATCTTACAACTCGTTCTTGGTAATATAGGCAAGCCAGGTGCAGGAACAAACATCATTAGAGGACATGATAATGTTCAAGGTGCTACTGATATGGGTTGTTTAGCTGATACTTTACCGGCTTATTATGGTTTAGGTGATGATGCATGGAATCATTTTGCTAATTTTTGGAATGTAGATAGAGAATATTTAAATTCAAGATTTTATTCTAAAGAGTGGATGCATGAAAAAGGCTTTTCGCTAGCAAAATGGTGGCAAGGTGTTTTACATGAAGAAAAAACTTATTCGAACTCACCTATCCGCGTACTTTGGGTACAAGGAACGGGTATTACTTCTATGGCACATACGGTAAAAATTCAAGAAGCGCTTAAAAAACTTGATATGATTGTAATCGCTGAGCCTTTTGTAAATGAAGTAGCAGTTTTAGCAGATCGTCCTGATGGTATTTATATCATCCCAGCTTGTACTCAATTTGAAACAGAAGGTTATGTAACTGCGACTAACCGTGCTATGCAATGGCGTTCTCAAGTAGTAAAACCAATTTATGAAAGCAAAGAAGACCATGAAATTATGTTTGCTTTTGCTAAAAAATTTGGTTTTTACAAAGAATACACTCGCGGTATGAAAATGGAATTAAAAGATCATAAACTTGTGCAAACAAGAGATGATAGTGATGATAATTTCGTATGGCCTGATGATGCTACAAGAGAAATGAGTAATGGTCTTTTAAGTATAGGTTTAAGAGGTATTTCAGCTGAGCGTCTAAGAAAACACCAACAAAATTGGGAGCATTTTGATCCTGATACTCAAAGAGGTATTGGTGGTGAAGTTAAAGGTGAATACTATGGTCTACCTTGGCCTTGTTGGGATAAACAGCACCCTGGTACTTCTATATTATGGAATACTGATGTGCCTTATGAAGAAGGTGGTATGGGCTTTAGAAACCGTTTTGGTTTAGAGCATGAAGGGCATTCTCAATTAGCAGATGAAGCTTTTACCCCAAAAGGATGTAAAGTTAAAGGTGGTTACCCACAAATTACTAAAGCAAATATCGAAAAAGTGTTTAATATTAAACTAAGCGATAGTGAAAAAGAATTAATGGGTGCTAGCTGGAGCACAGATATTTCAGGTATTATCTTAGAAAAATGTAGGGAAAAAAGTGCTTGTTGTTTAGGTAATGCAAGAGCTAGAATGAAAGTTTGGGAATTTGCTGATCCTATTCCACTACATAGAGAGCCTTTGCATTCACCACGTTGGGATTTGGTTAAAAAGTATCCTACTTGGGGTGATCAAGAGAAAAACTTCAGAGTTGAGAGTAAATTTATTAGCGAACAACAAAAAACAGATTGGAGTAAAGAGTTTCCAACTATCATTTCAAGTATGCGCTTAGTAAATTTAAGTGGCGCGGGTATGCTTGAGAGAACTAGTAAATATCTTGCTGCAATCACACCTGAGATGTTTGCTAATGTGCACCCTGAACTTGCTTTAAAATATGGCATAAATGATGGTGATATGATGTGGATTCATTCACCACAAGGCACTAAGATTAAAGTAAAATGTGTGCATAATCATTCAGTTACACCAGATAGAATTTGCTTGCCTTATAACTTTGCAGGTATTATGCAAGGAGTGGATTTAAGTTATAATTATCCTGAAGGTACTAAGCCTTATACTATAGGGGAGAGTTCTAACACGGTTACTAACTATGGTTTTGATATAAATACGCAAATTTCTGAGTTTAATGCAGGACTTTGCAGACTTGAAAAGGCTTAAGGGGTAAGTTATGGCTAGAATGAAATTTTATGTAGATAATAATCGCTGTATTTCTTGCTTTGCTTGTCAAGTAGCTTGTTCAAGTGCGCATGAAGTACCAGTGGGAATTAATAGAAGAAAAGTAATCACTCTAAATGAAGGTATAGAAGGCAAAGAGTTTTCAACAACTCTTGCTTGCCAACACTGTACAGACGCTCCATGTGAGCAAGTTTGTCCTGTAAAATGCTTTTATATTAGAGCTGATGGTATTGTTTTACATGATAAAAAAACTTGTATAGGTTGTGGATATTGTCTTTATGCATGTCCTTTTGGTGCTCCACAATTTCCAAGAGATGGTGCTTTTGGCATTAAGGGTGAAATGGATAAATGTACTATGTGTGCAGGTGGTCCTGAGCCTACTAACTCTCATGAAGAAAGAGAACTTTATGGGCAAAATCGTATCGCAGAAGGTAAAGTACCTATGTGTGCTGCGGTTTGTTCTACAAATGCACTTTTGGTTGGTGATGCAGCTGAAGTTAGTGCAATGTATAGAAAAAGAGTTTTGCTTAAGGGTCAAAATTTAGGACTTGATGCAAAATAATTCAAAGGGTGTTTACAAGCACCCTTTTTACTACTTATAATCCAAGGTTAATTCATGGAAGAGCTAATTTTACAAATTCAAGAAAATCTTGATGAAAATAATAAACTTACTTGTAAAAAAGCATTAGAACTTTTAAAACAATATTCTAAAGAAGACTTTCAAACTGCTATAAAAGAATTAGGTGTAAAAATTTCAGATTGTGAGCTAGGTCAATTTGGCAAGTTAAATAAAAATATAGCAAAAAGTGAAATTTTGGAAAAATTAGAAACAAAATTAGATTCTAAGCGTCGCATATCATGCAAAGATACTTTAGAATATGCTAAAGATTTCAATATGGCTGATATGAGAGCTACACTTAAAACTTATAAAATTGATGTTAAATACTGTGAACTTGGTTGTTTTGAAGAAAAAAAGGGTAAAAAATTTCATATCAAAAGCAAAATTTGGGTAGAAAATCCTGAAGGAGAATTGCTTTTTGGTAAAGGTAAAACAGATATTTTAGAATTAGTAGGAGAATGTGGAAGTATTTCCCAAGCGGCTAAACAACTAGGAATTAATTATAAAAAAGCATGGCTTTATATACAAGATTTAGAAAAAAATATGAAAGAAGAATTACTCATTGCTAAAAAAGGAAGAGGAAGTGAAGCTGGTAGTAAGCTTACTCCAAGAGCTTATGAGTTAATTCAAAATTTTAAAATTTTACAACAAGATGTAGAAGAATACACTAATAAACGCTTTAAAGAATTATTTTTCAAGAAAAATCAAGAAAAAGACAAAACTTAATTTGAATACAAGTTATAACAATATATTATTAAGTAAAAAAGGTAAAAAATGAAAATTGATTGTAGAGATTTAGCTTGCCCGCGTCCAGTTATAGAAACAAAAAAAGCTTTAGAAGAGTTAAAAGAAAATGAAAATTTAGAAATTCTTTTAAATTCTCAAGCTTCTAAAGAAAATGTAATGAGATTTTTAAAATCTTTAAATTTGGAATTTAGTGTTAAAGATTTAGATGATGAAAGTATTATTAGCATTGTAAAAGATGGCAATATAGCTCAAACTCAAGAAAAAAATTTACAAGAATACAATGTGTTATTTTTAAAAAGTGATAAAGTAGGCGAGGGAGAACTTGGAAAAAATTTAATGCTAGGTTTTTTAAAAACCCTAAAAGATTTACCTAATAAACCTGTAAAAATCCTTTGTGTTAATGATAGTGTTTTGATGAATACTGATTGCTCTCATATGGCATTTGAAGCCATGAAAGAACTTGAAAATTTAGGAGTTGAAATTTATAGTTGTGGGGCATGTTTGGAATTTTTTGGCAAAAGCAAAGAGCTTAAAATAGGTAAAATAGGCAATGCTTATGAAATTTTAAATGAACTTTTTGGAAAGGCAAAGATTATTTCTTTATGATATATAAAGATCAAAAACTAACTCAATACGTAAAAGCTGCGGGTTGAGCTGCCAAATTAGACTCGGTGGGTCTTGACAAAATTCTTGGCATTTTAAAACCGCATGAAAACATTTTAAGTGGTATTAATAATAATGAAGATGCAAGTGTTTATAAGCTAAATGAAGATTTAGCTTTGGTGCAAACTCTTGATTTTATTACACCCGTGGTTGATAGTGCGTATCATTTTGGCGCTATAGCTGCTGCAAATGCTTTAAGTGATGTATTTGCTATGGGTGCTGAGGCGATTAATGCTTTAAATATTGTAGGTTTTGATACTTGTCATTTTAATAATGAAATTTTACTTGAAGTTTTAGAAGGTGCTAGAGTTAAGGTTGAAGAAGCTGGTGCTGTGCTAGTAGGTGGACATACTATAGAAAATGATGAATTTATTTTTGGTCTTAGTGTAACAGGTGTAGTTCATCCTAAGAAATTTATAGCTAATAATAACGCAAAAGATGGCGATGTGATTTTACTTACTAAGCCTATAGGTAGTGGTATTATTAGTACTGCTATCAAGGCTGGTTTGCTAGAAAAAGCAAAGATTTTAAAAGCAGTAGAACAAATGGGTTTTTTAAATCTTTATGCAAGTCGTATTTTAAAGAGGTTTAAAAGTCTTAGTGCTTTAAGTGATGTTACCGGTTTTGGTCTTTTGGGACATTTAAAAGAAATGTTAAATAAAGAGCTTATGATAGAAGTGTATAAAAATGAAATTCCTTTAATGGATGGAGTTTTATCAATGGCTAATATGGGGATTATCCCTGCAGGAGCTTATAAAAATAAAGATAGTTTAAAAATTTGGGTTGAAAATTTAAATGAAAAAGATGAGGATATAGTGTATTTTGATCCTCAAACTTCAGGTGGACTTTTAGCTAGTATGAGTGAAAATGAAGCAGTTGAAGCTTTAAAAATTTTGAAAGATTACAATATAGAGGCAAAGATTATTGCTAGATGTGTAAGAAATACTCATAATTATTTATTATTACGCTAATATTTTATTTACAATCAAAAATATATGTTTATATTTGTTACTTTTTTACATAAAAAAATAAATTACAAATAAATATATGTTGATTTTTGTGGCTATTTTTGTATCATAGAAAGATATTAACTATAAAATGGAGGAAAAAATGATACAAAAAGCTTTGCAATTAGCTGAAGAATTACAAAGAAAGATAGAAAGTAATATCTCTCAAAGCGAAAAAGAATTTCATGCCAAAATGCAAAAACTTTTAAACAATCCTAAAAATAAAGTAATGTTAATTGAGCTTTTAGATCGCTCTTTTAGATGCAAAGATAAAAGTGCAAGTTTTGAGCTTATAGAACATACTTTAAACAAATATGGTATAGCTGATTTTTTTAGTGCTTTTGAAAAATTTTTACTTTTTTCATTTTTAAATTTTGGAAAATTTGCGCCAACTCTTAGTGTGCCATTTTTCATTAAGCATTTAAGAGAAGATACTAAAGCTATGGTTTTAGATGCAAATCCTAGTGTTTTAGAGCCTCATATGCGTAAAAGAAAAGATGAAGATAAAATCACTTTAAATGTAAATTTAATCGGCGAAGAGGTCTTGGGCGAGGCTGAAAGTGCTTATAGGATGAAAAAATACGAAGAAGCATTAAAAACAAGCTATATTACTTATATTTCTATTAAAATTACTACCATTTTTTCCCAAATCAATATTATTGATTTTGAATACTCTAAAGATGAGGTGGTAAAAAGATTAGATAAATTATATGCACTTGCCTTAGAGGAAGAAAAAAAGCAAGGTGTGTCTAAATTTATCAATCTTGATATGGAAGAATTTAGAGATTTAGAATTAACTGTTGAAGCTTTTATGGAAAGTGTTGCAAAATATGATATTAAAGCAGGTATTGTTTTGCAAGCTTATTTGCCTGATTCTTATGAGTATTTGAAAAAACTTTTTGCTTTTTCTAAAGAAAGAGTTTTAAAAGGTATGAAGCCTATAAAAATTCGCTTTGTTAAAGGAGCGAATATGGAAAGTGAAGAAACTATAGCCTCACAAAGAGGTTGGGCTCTACCTACTTTTTATAAAAAAATTGACACTGATAGTAACTATAAAAAAATGCTTGATTTTGTCTTAGAGGGAGATAATCATAAATATATTAATGTAGGTATTGCAAGTCATAATTTATTTGAAATTGCTTATGCTTATACTAGAATTTCACAAGCTGGAGCTTTATCATCTTTTACTTTTGAAATGCTTGAGGGTATGAGTTTGCAATGCTCTTATGAGCTTTCTAAAATGCATGATCTTATACTTTATGCACCAGTTTGCGATGAAGCACATTTTAATAATGCTATTGCATACTTAGTAAGAAGACTTGATGAAAATACTAGTGAAGATAATTTCATGAGATATTTTTTCAATCTTAAAATTAATGATAAAAATTGGCAGACGCAAAAAGAATTATTTATAAAATCTTTAGAAGGTGTTGCTAGCTTGGATAATTCTACTCATAGAACTCAAGATAGAAACAATGAAACAAAGGCTATTAGTTCTTATGAGAGTAAAGAATTTAAAAACGAACCTGACACAGATTTTATCTTAAAAGCAAATAGAGAGTGGGCTAAAAATATAAGAACTAAATATGAAAATTTAGAAAATTATGATGTCTATCCGGTTGCAAAAGAGGAAATTAAAAACGAAAATTTACAAGTAGTAGAAGTTAAAGATAAAATCAAAAATCACACTATAGGTAAAGCACATTTAGCAGGCCAAGCAGAGATTAAATACGCTTTAGATGTAGCTAAGAGCTCAAATTTTAGTGATTTAAGTCACGATGAAATTTATAAAATTTTAGCAAAAACTGCTCAACTTGTTAGAGATCGTAGAGGAGATTTAATAGGTATAGCAGCTTTAGAAGTAGGAAAAACTTTCTTAGAAATTGATCCTGAAGTTAGTGAGGCTATAGATTTTTTAGAATTTTATCCACATTCTTTGGAAAAACTAAAAGAGCAAAACCCTAATACTACTTTTAAAGCAAAAGGTATAGGTGTGGTGATTGCGCCATGGAATTTCCCAGTGGGTATTTCAGTAGGAACTATAGCAGCACCTTTGGCCGCAGGAAATAAAGTGATATACAAACCTTCATCTTTATCGATGTTAACAGGTTATATGCTTTGTAAATGTTTTTGGGATGCAGGAATTCCTAAAGATGCTTTGATTTTCTTACCTGCTAAAGGTAGTGATATATCAAAATACTTACTCGTTGATCAAAGCGTGAAATTTTCAGTATTAACCGGTGGGGAAGAAACTGCTTATGCAATGCTCAAAGCTAATCCAACCTTGCTTTTAAGTGCTGAAACAGGCGGTAAAAACGCAACTATTGTTTCTAAATTTGCTGATCGTGATAGTGCGATTAAAAATATCATTCATTCAGCTTTTTCAAATTCAGGTCAAAAATGCTCTGCTACTTCTTTACTAGTTTTAGAAGAAGAAGTTTATAATGATGAAGAGTTTAAAAAGACTTTGGTAGATGCTGCTAGTTCTATGGCGGTTGGAAATCCATTTGTGTTTAAAAATAAACTTGGAGCTTTAGCAGATAAACCAGATGTGAAATTACAAAAAGCTTTAGATGAGCTAGCTCCGTATGAAAGTTGGGCTTTAAAACCTAAATTTGTAGATGATAATCCTTATCTTTTAACTCCAGGGATTAAGTATGGTACTAAAAAAGGTGATTTTACGCACATGAATGAGCTTTTTGCACCAATCTTAACTGTAATGAAAGCAAAAGATTTAAAAGAAGCTATTGATATAGTAAATTCAACAGGCTATGGACTTACAGCAGGATTTGAAAGTTTAGATGAGAGAGAATGGGAGTATTTTCACACTCACATAGAAGCAGGAAATATTTATATTAATAAACCAACAACAGGAGCTATAGTTCTTAGACAGCCTTTTGGTGGTATTAAAAAATCAGCCATTGGTTTTGGTAGAAAAGTTGGAATTTATAATTACATTACCCAATTTTTAGATATAGAGCAAAGTCAAGCTGATCAAAATGTCTTAGACAATGAGTTAGTATCAAATTTAAATGCTTTAAGCTTAGATTTAAATGAAAAAGATAAAGCCGATTTTGAAGTCATTAAAGCTATGGCAAGAAGCTATGCTTACCATGCAAAACATGAATTTGCAAGTGCGAAAGATTATGTCAATATAAGAGGTGAGGATAATCTTTTCTCTTATACAAAGGTTAAAAATATCGCTTATAGAGTGCATAAAGATGATAGTTTAAAAGATATTTTAGGAGTTATTTTAGCAGCTAGTGTATTAAATATTGATCTTGTTTTAAGTTATGATGAGCATGAAAAAATAGATCTTGTGCAAAAGATTAATCAAAAAATTAGTTCAAAAACTTTATTCCTTAAAGAAAGTAAAGAAAATTTCATTAGCAAAATAGTTGATTATGAGAGAATTCGTTATTTTGCTCCATTAGATGTTAATGATGAAATTTTCATAAAAGCAGCAAGTTGTGCAAAAATCATCGCTAATGCTAAGCCTTTAATAAATGGGCGTTTTGAGTTGCTTTTATATCACAATGAGAAAGCTTTAAGTATATCTTTCCATCGTTATGGAAATTTAGGCATTCGTGCTTTAAAATAATATAAAGGAGATAAAATGGAGGTTGTTCAAATTAATACTCAAATTGCGATAATGTTTGTCGCATATTCAGCATTAATGCTTTTTATCGGATTTTATTTTTACAAACAAAATAAAAATTCAGAGGACTATTTTTTAGGCGGTCGTTCTATGGGGCCTGTGGTTTCAGCACTTAGTGCTGGAGCTTCTGATATGAGCGGTTGGCTTTTAATGGGTTTACCAGGAGCTTTATATGTAAGTGGTTTAGCTGAAAGTTATATTGCAATAGGTCTTAGTATAGGAGCATTTTTAAACTGGGCTTTTGTAGCAAAAAGACTTAGAATTTATACTAGTGTGATTGCAAATTCTATTACAATTCCAGATTATTTTGAAACAAGATTTGATGATGATAAGCATATATTAAGAGTGGTTTGCGCTATTGTTATTTTGATTTTCTTTACTTTTTATGTTTCTTCAGGGCTTGTAGGTGGAGCAAAACTTTTTGAAGCAACTTTTGGAATTCAATATGATTATGCTTTAACCACAGGAACTGTGATTATAGTTGCTTATACATTTTTGGGCGGATATAAGGCGGTTTGTTGGACGGATTTGATTCAAGGTTTATTGATGATGAGTGCTTTGATTGTTGTACCTATAGTGATGATTTATCATTTAGGTGGTTTTAGTGAAGCTGTTAATATAGTCAAAGAAATCAAGCCAAATACTTTTTCTATGGGAGAAGGATTAAGCTTTTTGGGTATAGTTTCAGCGCTTTCTTGGGGGCTTGGGTATTTTGGTCAACCACATATTTTGGTGCGCTTTATGTCTATAAGATCAACTAAAGATATTCCAACTGCTACTTTTGTAGGAATTTCTTGGATGGTTATATCTTTAATTGGCGCTTGTTTGATAGGTGTTTTAGGTATAGCTTATGTGAGTAAATTTGAACTTAGTTTGCAAGATCCTGAAAAGATTTTTATCGTAATGTCACAATTACTTTTTAATCCTTGGATAGCAGGTATTTTATTAAGTGCTATTTTAGCAGCTATTATGAGTACAGCAAGTTCGCAATTGCTTGTTTCAAGTTCAACCATAGCAGAAGATTTTTATAAAAGAATTTTCAATAAAGAAGCGTCTAATAAAATGGTGATGACTTTAGGTAGATTTGGTGTTTTAGCAGTGGCTGTGATAGCTTTTATCATTTCTACTGATAAAAACTCAAGTGTATTAAGTATAGTAGCTTATGCTTGGGCAGGGTTTGGAGCAAGTTTTGGTTCTGTAATGCTCTTTTCATTATTTTGGTCAAAAATGACTAGATATGCTGCTATTGCAGGTATGATTACAGGTGCAGTTGTAGTTGTAGCATATAAAAATTTCTTAGCTGAGTGGCTTAATTTTCCTATTTATGAAATCATTCCAGGATTTTTAGCTGCATCTATTGTGATTGTTTTAGTGAGCTTGGTAACTAAAGTGCGCCCAGGAACTAAAGCAGCTTATGAAACAATGTTAAAACATCTTTAAAGTTTTTTTGTGGGTAATTCTTTGTAAGAATTACCTTTAAAAACTATAGATATATTTTAATTGTGTGCTATATATTCTTTGAGTTTTTGTGCTTGTGTGAAAAATATTTTCTTTGCAATCTGAGATAGAACTTCTTATAAAAGGAATTTTAGCACCCAATTCTATACTATGATGATTGTTAAAATTTGCTCTTGTGCCAAAATTAATTCCACTAATGAATCCTTTTTTCTCTATATTTGTAGAATTCACAAAATTCCAATCAGTATAACCTGCAAATAATCCACCATAAACACCCATATTTGTTTCATTTGAGGTAAAATTATATAAAGTATCTAAATTAATCGTATATTCATTCCAACCTGCTTCTTTAGCTTGAGTTACCACTCCATAGTTTATTGAACTTGCTTCGTGATTAAAATAAATTCTAGCGCCAAGTTGAGGGGTGTAGAAGTATTTATAGCCCACAATTAGATTAAAAACAATATCTTGTGAGTTATCTTTATATTTTTCTCCGATAATACTTGTTGTATCTTTGTTTCCTGTGCTAGAAATTCCTCCACCTATAAAAAAACCACTATTTTCTGCATTTAAAAGAGTAGTAAATAAAAGTAAAAAGAAAATACTCTTTTTTATGATTTTCATGTATTCTCCTTTATATGATTAAAATTATAATAACATAATTGAAAAAATTATATTATTTTTTATTAATTATATGAAATATTTTTTAATTTTTGCTTTATAAGTATAATTATTTTTCATTTTTGTAAAAATATATATTTACTAATTATTTTATTCTAATATATAAATTTATAAGATATAATATAATTTTTGGAAGGTTAGCTTATCTGGTGATGGCCACTGACTTCAAATCAGATGAAAGGGTAGTTGACTACTTTTTGGGGAGTTCGATTCTCTCACCTTCTCGCCAAATTTAAGTCAAAATGGAGTTTTTTTATGAGTAAAGCAGATATTGTAGTTGGTATCCAATGGGGTGATGAGGGTAAAGGTAAGATAGTTGATAAACTATGTGAAAATTATGATTATGTTTGCAGGAGTGCAGGCGGACATAATGCAGGTCACACTATATGGGTTGATGGTATAAGATATGCTTTACATTTAATGCCATCAGGTGTTTTAAATAAGCAATGTATTAATGTTATAGGAAATGGAGTTGTAGTTAATCCTGATGTATTAATTAGCGAAATGGCTCAATTTGAAAATTTAGAAGGAAGATTGTTTATAAGTGATAGGGCTCATTTAAATTTAAATCACCATGCTTTGATTGATCAAGCAAGAGAAAGACTTAAAGGCGATAAAGCTATAGGAACAACAGGCAAGGGTATAGGGCCAAGCTATGAAGATAAAATAAGCCGCAATGGACATAGAGTAGGGGAATTGCTAGAGCCTGAAAAACTTTGTGAAAATTTAATGAAAGATTTTGAACTTAAAAAAACTTATTTTGATGTTTTAGGTATTGCAATGCCTAGTTATGATGAAATTTTAAAAGATTTAAAACGCTTTAAAGAAGTTTTAGCACCATATATTACAGATACTACAAGAATGCTTTGGAAAGCTTTGGATGAGGATAAAAAAGTATTGTTAGAAGGTGCGCAAGGATCAATGCTTGATATTGATCATGGAACTTATCCTTATGTTACTAGTTCAACGACTATTTCAGCTGGAGCTTTAAGTGGTTTGGGATTAAATCCAAAAGAAATTGGAAAAGTTATAGGTATAGTAAAAGCTTATACAACAAGAGTAGGAAATGGAGCTTTTCCAAGTGAAGATTTAGGTGAAGATGGTGAAAAAATAGGGCTTATTGGTAAAGAAATCGGAGTAAGCACAGGCAGAAAAAGAAGATGCGGTTGGTTTGATGCGGTTGCGGTAAGATATACTGCAAGATTAAATGGCTTAGATACTTTATCATTAATGAAACTTGATGTGTTAGATGGCTTTGAAAGTGTTAAAATTTGTAAAGCTTATGAATATAAAGGGCAAGAAATAGACTATGTGCCTTGTGATTTAGAAAATGCTAAACCTATTTATGAAGTAATGGAAGGCTGGGATAAAGTTGCAGGGATTAGGGATTATGATTTATTGCCTGAAAATGCTAAAAAATACATTAAACGTTTAGAAGAATTAAGTGGTGTTAAAGTAGGCTATATCTCTACAAGTCCTGAAAGAGAAGATACTATCATTTTATGAAAAGCAAATATTCTTCTGTGATTAAGCTTAGAAAACAACAGCTTGATAAAGCAGAAGCAAATTTAACTAAAACAAGACAAAAGCTTTTGCAGTGTGAAGAAGAGCTTAAAGAAGCTTCAAAAACTTGCGAAAGCTTAACTTTAGCCGATAAGGGCTCTATAACTTTGTTAAGATCGTCTTTAAAAATGCAAGAAATTGCAAGAGAAGGTAAGCAAAGAGTTAAGCAAAAATTGGATTTAACTAAAAAAGAATTAGCACACCATCAGCACTTATATAAAAAAGCTCATTTAGAATTTGAAAAAATTAAAGTTTTAGAAAATGAAGAATTAAAAAAAATTCAAAAAGCCTTGCAAAAAGAAGAAGAAAAATTTATAGATGAACTTGCCATAACAAGACATTTCAATAAGGATAAATAGTGAAAAAAATAATATATTTATTGATTTTTTTAAATTTTGTAAATGCACAGCAAAATTGTGAGCAGTATTTTGAAGCAAGAAAAGAACAAATGCAAGAACAAATTAGAGAATATGATGAAGCAAGACAAAGCTTGGAAGCTTATAGAGCTTCTTTTGAAGCTTTACAAAAAGAAAAAATGCAAGCTTTAATGCAAAAAGAAGCTGATATTAATGCAAGTTTAGAGCAAATCAAAAGCTTAAAAGAACAAAACGAGCGTATATTAGAAGCAACTAAGCAAAATCTTCAAGTTATTAATGATAAAACTATGGGACGTATTACAGAAATCTATGCTAAGATGAAAGATGTGGCTGTGGCAGGTATATTAAGCGAAATGGAGCCTGATGAAGCTTCAAAAATTCTACTTTCGCTAGATCCTAGAAAAATTTCATCTATTATGGCAAAAATGGAACCTAAAAAAGCTTCGGATTTAACATTACTTTTAAAAAATTTAGATCAAAATGCAAGTTCGCAGTAAGTTTTAAGCAGTTTTTACCTTTTTTTTAGTATTATTTCAATAAAAATAAAAAGGTGAATAAATGCGTATCAAACCAGCTCATATACCTTATATAGCAAATAAAATAATACTTGATTTAATGCATTCTTCTTTTGTAAAAATTAAAGATGATAGTCAAAAACTTTTAAAAATAGCAAAAGAGATTATAGAAATAGATGTTTTAAACGAGCGTAAGCTTGATGAAAAAGCAAAAGAGCTTTTGGAAAGTCAGGAAGATGAAATTGAGTTTATGCAAATAGATAGAAAAAGTATGTTTTGGATGATTAAGAAAAAATTAGCAAATGAATTTAAATTTATGCTCGATAGTGAAGATAGATATAACAATCTTTCTCATAAAATTTTAGAAAATTTAGTAGAAGAGGATTTAATAAATTATAATGTATCAGAAAATCGCGTGAAAAATCTCATTTTTTCAAGTATTATGTCTTATTTAAAAGAGTATGAAAATTTAGAAGATTTAGTCTATGAAAAAATTTCAAATTATAAAAGAAAACTTATTCCAGGTTCTGAAGAATATGAATTGGTATTTGAAAAGCTATATCAAGAAGAGCTTAGAAAAAAGGGACTTTTATGAAAGCATATATTTATATAGAGAATGATGTTTTTTTAAGCGCAAAGGCTTTTGGACAAAGTGGAACTTTTTTTGGAGAGCTTGTTTTTAATACTTCTTTAACGGGGTATCAAGAAATTATTTCTGATCCATCATATGCAGGTCAGTTTGTAGTATTTTCAATGCCAGAAATTGGTATAGTTGGTATTAATGATGAAGATAATGAAAGTAAAAATGTATTTGCTAGCGGAATGATTATAAGAGAATTAAATGAAGATTATTCTAATTTTAGAGCCAATGATTCTTTAAGTGCTTATTTGAAAAAGCATGAAAAAATAGGGCTTTGTGAAATTGATACTAGATTTTTAGTTAAAATGATCAGAGATCAAGGAAATTTGAGAGCGGTAATATCTACTGAAATTAAGGACAAAGAAGAGCTTAAAAAAATGCTTCTTTCTAGTGCTAAAATTGATGAGGTAAATTATGTAGCACAGGTTAGCACTAAAAGCTCTTATAAACATAGTAAAGGTGCTTGGGATCATAGCAACAAAGCTTATGAGAATGTAAAAGCAAATGGTAAAAAAGTAGCTGTGATTGATTATGGTGTAAAAGAAAATATTTTAAATGAGCTTGTAAGTGTTGGACTTGAGGTGGAGGTTTTTCCTTATAATACCAAGGCAAAAGATTTGATTGATTTATATCAAAAAGGTAAAATTCATGGTGTATTTTTATCAAATGGACCAGGTGAGCCAAAAATTTTAAAAGATGAAATCGCAGAGATTAAAAAACTAGCAGAAGCTAAAATTCCTATGCTTGGTATTTGTTTGGGACATCAACTTTTAAGTAATGCTTTTGGTTATGAAACTTATAAAATGAAATTCGGCCAACATGGAGCAAATCATCCTGTTATTAATCTTACTAATAACACAGTAGAAATTACAGCACAAAATCATAATTATAATATTCCTGAAGAAATAGCAGAGGTCGCAACTATTACTCATAGAAATTTGTTTGGTGATAATGTAGAGGGTGTGAGATATAAAAATTATCCTATTATATCAGTGCAACATCACCCAGAAAGTTCTTCGGGGCCACATGAGAGCAAGTATATTTTTAAAGAATTTTTAGAGCTTTTGTGAGTTTAGATTTTATTGCTTTAGCAAGTATAGCTTTTCTTTCTAGTTTTGGGCATTGTTATGGAATGTGTGGAGGTTTTGTTTTAGCTTATACTCAGCTTTCAAAGCAAATTAAACTCCCTTTTTTTCTTTTAATTTTCTCATATCATCTATCTCGAATTTTTGCTTATGTTTGCTTGGGTATATTTTTTGGAGTTTTTGGAAGCTTGCTTTCATTTAGTGAATTTTCAAAAGGCATAATGTTTTTTATAATTGGAATTTTTATGATAACATTAGCACTTGCTTTGATTTTTAAAGGAAAATTTCTAAGTTTTTTTGAAAATTCTTTATTTTTTGAATGCGTAATTAAAAAAAACATCTCTAGATTGATTCAACAAAAATCTTTCAAGAGTACTCTTTTTTTAGGATTTTTAAATGGCTTTGTGCCTTGTGGTTTGGTGTATTTTTATATAGCCTTTGGAATGAGTGTGCAAAGTGTGTATTTATCGGCTTTAATTATGCTTGTTTTTGGTTTTTCAACTTTACCAGCATTGATATTTCTTGCGTATTTTTCTAAAACATTAAATGAAAAATTTCAAAAAATAGCTAGTTTAATTTCCTATATTTTAATTTTTTGTTATGGTGTGTATTTTTCTTATATAGGCTTTGTTTTTACGCGATAATTTATTAATAAATAATAAATAATTAGACATAGTTTAAGCTAAAAAAGATATTAAGTATCGTATAATATAAAGATCGCATAATTGCAGAAAAAAACTTAAGGAGAGGAAATGCACCCAGGAAATGCATTAAACTATGACTATACGGTTGCTAAATATTTTATGTTTGCTACCTTATTGTTTGGTGTTATTGGTATGGCTATTGGAACGCTTATTGCCTTTCAGATGGCTTATCCGGATTTAAATTATTTAGCCGGTGAGTATGGTACTTTTTCAAGACTTAGACCATTGCACACTTCAGGTGTAATTTTTGGTTTTATGCTCTCAGGAATTTGGGCTACTTGGTATTATATTGGTCAGCGTGTGCTAAAAGTTAGTATGGCAGAATCAAGCTTTTTAATGTTCATTGGTAAATTGCATTTTTGGCTTTACATGATCACTATGATTATAGCTGTTATTACTTTGTTTGCAGGTGTTAGCACTTCAAAGGAATACGCAGAGCTTGAATGGCCACTTGATATATTGGTAGTTTTAGTTTGGGTTTTATGGGGTGTAAGTATTTTTGGGCTTATTGGAATTCGCCGTGAAAAAACTTTATATGTTTCACTTTGGTATTATATAGCTACTTTCCTAGGTATAGCAATGCTTTATTTATTTAACAATATGGCTGTGCCAACATATTTTGTAAGTGGAATGGGTGATTGGTGGCATAGTGTTTCTATGTATGCAGGGACAAATGATGCATTAGTTCAATGGTGGTATGGACACAATGCAGTTGCATTTGTATTCACTGTTGGTATCATCGCTCAAATTTATTATTTTCTACCAAAAGAAAGTGGACAACCAATTTTCTCATACAAATTATCTTTATTTGCATTTTGGGGCTTAATGTTTGTTTATTTATGGGCAGGTGGACACCACTTGATTTATTCTACAGTGCCTGATTGGATGCAAACTATGGGTTCAGTTTTTTCAATCGTTCTTATTTTACCTTCTTGGGGTTCAGCAATTAATATCTTACTTACTATGAAAGGTGAGTGGAGTCAATTAAGAGAAAGCCCATTAATCAAATTTATGATTTTAGCTTCAACTTTCTATATGTTCTCAACTTTGGAAGGTCCTATTCTTTCTATTAAATCAGTTAATGCATTAGCACACTTTACAGATTGGATTCCAGGACATGTTCATGATGGTACTTTAGGTTGGGTTGGCTTTATGACTATGGCTGCGCTTTATCATATGGTGCCTAGAATGTTTAAAAGAGAGCTATATAGCAAATCACTAATGGAAGCTCAATTTTGGATTCAAACCACAGGTATAGTATTGTACTTTAGTTCTATGTGGATAGCAGGTATTACTCAAGGTATGATGTGGAGAGCTACAGATGAGTATGGTAACTTACTTTATACCTTCATCGATACTGTTGAAGCTATTATTCCTTACTATTGGATTAGAGCTGTGGGTGGCTTGTTATACTTGGTAGGATTTTTCATGTTTGTTTATAATATTTACAAATCAATCGCAGTGGGTAGAGTACTTGATAAAGAACCAAAAAGTGCTTCACCTATGGCAGCATAAGGAGGAAAAATATGTTTAGTTGGTTAGAAAAAAATCCATTCTTTTTTGCTGTAGCGGTATTTATTGTGATTGCATATGCGGGTATTGTAGAAGTTTTACCTGATTTTGCCCAAAATGCAAGACCAATTGAAGGTAAAAAGCCTTATACGGTTTTACAACTTGCAGGACGTCATGCTTATATTAAAGAAAGTTGTAATGCATGTCATTCACAACTTATTCGTCCTTTTAAATCAGAAACAGATCGTTATGGTATGTATTCAGTTAGTGGTGAATATGCTTATGATAGACCATTTTTATGGGGCTCAAAAAGAACCGGACCTGATTTATTGCGTATAGGTAATTTTAGAACTACAGATTGGCATGAAAATCATATGTGGGATCCAGTTTCAGTTGTTCCTGGTTCTATTATGCCAGCTTATAAACATATGTTTAGCAATAATGCAAACATAGAAACAGCTTATGCAGAAGCATTAACTGTGAAAAAAGTTTTCAATGTGCCTTACGATGTTGAAAATGGTACAAAACTTGGTACTTGGGAAGAGGCTCAAGCAGAAGTTAAAGCAGAAGCTCAAGCTATAGTAGATCAAATGAAAAATCAAGATGTTAAAGATGCGTTTGCTAGAGGCGAAATTAGAGAGATTGTAGCTTTAATCGCGTATCTTAATAGCTTAAAATAGGAAAAACCATGGATTTAGAACTAATAAGAGAGCTACAAGCTTATGGTTTTTTTGCTCTTGTAGTGTTTTTAGTGGTAGTTTTGTATTCTTATTGGTTTCATTTATATAGATCTGAAAAAACAGGTAGAAGAAACTATGAAAAATATGCTGATTTAGCATTGCATGATGAAATCAGTGATCGTGTTTTAGAGCAAAATAAAAGGAGTGCTTAATGCAATGGTTGAATTTACAAGATAATGTTAATTTATTATCTTTTATCGGAGCAATTCTTATCATACTAATTACGCTTGTTGTGGTAGGAAAATTATTTAAAAGTATGAAAGAAGAAAAAAGCCAAGGTGAGCTAAGCGAACATAGCTGGGATGGTATAGGCGAGTTTAAAAATCCTATACCACTTGGTTGGGCTGTGGTGTTTTTCTTGTCTATAGTATGGTGTATATGGTATTTCCTTTGGGGATATCCTTTAAATAGTTATTCTCAAATTGGTGAGTATAACAAAGAAGTACAAGCGCATAATGAAAAATTTGCACAGAAATTTGCAAATTTAAGTGCACAAGATAAACAAGAAATGGGTAAAAATATTTTCTTGGTTCAGTGTTCTTCTTGTCATGGAATTACAGGTGATGGTATTAATGGAAAAGCACAAAACCTTAACATTTGGGGTTCAGAAGAAGGACTTATAGAAGTAATTACTAAAGGTTCTAAGGGTATGAATTATCCTATGGGTGAGATGTTAAGCGCAGCAGATAATGGCATAGATGAAGCTGATATCCCTGCAATTGCAGCTTATGTTGCTTCTGAAATTTCAGCGATTAAAAAAACTGAAAATCCTCAGCTTGTAGCAAAAGGAAAAGAGCTTTTTGTAACTTGTACAGTATGTCATGGAGAGGATGGAAAAGGAACTATTGATGGGCAATTGGTTGCTCCGGATTTATCAAAATATGGTAGTGCTGAGTTTGTAGTAGATGTTTTAAATCGTGGTAAAGCAGGTAGCATAGGTGTAATGCCTCACTTTAACAATGGTTTATTAAACGAGCTTCAAAAAGAAGCAGTTAGTGAATATGCAATTTCTCTTTCAAGGGGTGAATAATGGAAAATTCAAATAGATGTGTATTTTCACTTTCAGGTGTTAGTGGAATGTTAATAGCAACTGTTTTATTATTATCGATTTTAGCTGGACTTACTGTTTGGGGTTTAAAAGCACAGCAAGATGTAATGCAAAAACCTTATAAATTAGAAAAAGCAGAGCAAATTAAAATGTTTGACTCTAAAAGAGAAGAACATATCATCATAAAGGAATGATTATGGCAAAAGTTCTTGAATACTTAATCATAGCTGGCTTAGTTGTAGCAGCAGGAATTACTGCTTGGTCGGTTTTAACTGTAAATCATCTTTTTATAGGATGAAAAATACATTTAAGGGCGGTTTTTTAACCGCCATTTTTATTTGCTTTGCTAATTTCTTGCATGCTGAAATATTATTAAATGATAACATCTTAAATACCGCAATAGAACAAAATATTACTTCAAGTTCTAAACAAATCCATGAATTAACCGGAGTTAATATAGCCTTAGCATTAAGTGATAAAAAAGACTTTGAAAGCTTAAAAAGCTATGAAGCTAATTTGAGCAAGCCATATATTTTACTTGTATTTTCTAAAGCTTCACATAAGGTAGATATACTTGCAAGCGATGATGCTTTGGCTTTTTTTGATAAAGAAGGTGTTTTGAGTCCTTATCCTGAAAAAGGAACAATTTTACCTATACTTGCAAATCCTAAACAAAAAGATATTTATAATGCAGCTATTTTAAATGGTTATGCAGATATAGCCGATCAAGTAGCAAATTATTTTAATATAAAACCTTTTTATGGAAATTCAAATCGTGATACTTTAAATATTATGAGAATTTTAATCTATGGATTTTTATGTGTTGCAATTTTAATGCTAGTTCAAAGAAAAATCAAAAGGAGAAAATAAAAATGGAAAATAAGAAAACATTTTGGCCTTATGGCATTTTGATTTCTTTGGGGCTTATTGTTATAGCTTGTATTGTTACGATTTTTATTGCAAGCAAGGCTCCTGTGTATGAAGATAATTTTTATTTTGATTCTTATCAAAATGTAGAGTTAAATTATAATGAAATTCAAAACAGACAAAAGACTTTTGATGAAAATTTTAAGCTAAGCATTAAAGACAAAGAAAGCTTTATGCATAAGAAAAATCAAGTTTATTATATCAATGAAGGACAAAATGAGCTTAGGATTGCAATTGAAAATTTAAAAGATTATGACTTAAGTAAGCTTCAAATCCAAACTTTACTTTCGCGTCCACATACAAATGTAAATGATGAGAATTTGCAAGTAAGATTAGAAGGAAGTGATTTGGTGTTTGATTTTAATATTAAAGAAAAAGGTGTTTGGCAAATACTTTTAAAAATCACTCAAGATGAAAATAGTGTAGGATTTTTTAAATTCTTTTTGCAGACTAAATAATGAAACTTTTTGTATTTAGCTCACTAAGGGCTTTAAGAAAATATTATGAGAAAAAACTACAGATTGATAGTTTAGTAGAACCGGCTATGAGTATAGCTGAATTTATGCAAAAATTAGTTTTTTCTCCACATTTTCAAGCAACTCATTATGAGTGTTTGCTTTTGATGAAAAAGGCTTGTGAGCAAACTAAAAATTTAGAGCAAAGTTTAAAAATACCGAGTAATTTTTTTGCTTTCTTAAAAAACAATGCTTATTTATTTAGTTTCTTTAAAGAGCTTAGTTTAGAAAAAAAAGATATCAACTCATTAAAATTTCATGATGCTTATGCTCAGTATGATGAGCATTTGCAAATTTTAGAAGAGCTTTTTAAAAATTATCTTACTTTATTAAAAGAGCAAAATTTATATGATGATATTTCTTTGCCACTAGATTATGAAATTAATAGTGGTTTTTTAAAAAATTATGATGAGATTATTTTTGATTTTCAAGGTTTTTTAAATGCCTTTGAAGTAGAGCTTTTGTTAAAAGTTAAGGAAATACTTCCTCTTAAAGTGCAGTTTAATTGCACTAAATTTAATAAAGATTTTTTAAATACTCTTAGCTTTTTACAAGGACTTTATCTTAAGGAAAATCATGCTTATTTGTTTGATGTAAATCAAAAAACAATTTTAAAAGAAGAGTGCTTTTTTAAAGAAAGTAAAATTAGTTACAAAAGTTTTCATTTAAGATCTTTACAAGCTGCTTTTGTTTTTGAAAAAATTAATTCTTTTTTAAAATCCGGTATAAACGCAAAAGATATTGTAGTGATTACTCCTGATGAGAATTTTGTAGATATTTTAAGACTTTATGATAAAAACAATGTTTTAAACTATGCAAGTGGAGAGAGTATTAAAAACACACTTTTTTATCATAGATTAAAGTCTTTGTATGAAAGTGCTAAAGATGATGAGTTTGAGTATGAAGAAAATAAAGAATTTTATGAAAGGTGTAATTTAAACAAACATTTGTGCAATTTGCACTTTTTTTCTTCTAACGTTGATTTTGCAGAGTTTAAAAAGCTTTTTGATGAAAATATTTCTTATGATTTTTTTGAGAATTTTATTTTTAATTTGCTAGAAGATAGTGATGAGGAATTAAAAAATTATATACATCAAGAGCTTATTTTTATCAAAGAGCTTGTAAAAACACACAAGTTAAGCTTTGTGCAAATTTTAGAATTATTTTTTATGCAAATTGATGGTATAAAACTAAGCAGTGTTGGTGGTGGTGAAGTTACTGTAATGGGACTTTTAGAAAGTAGGGGACTTAGATATGATGGGGTAATTATAGTTGATTTTAATGATGAATTTATCCCAAAAAGAGTTTCAAGCGAGTTATTTTTAAATAATGAAATTCGTAAAAAAGCAGGACTTATCACTCATGCTCAAAGAGAAAATTTACAAAGACATTATTATTATACTTTAATAGCCAAGGCAAAATTAGTTGGAATTTCTTATGTGGAAAATGAAGAAAAAATCAAATCAAGATTTTTAAACGAGCTTGAATTTCCACTTTATGAAGATAAAACTTATAGCAATAATGCTTATGTGAAATATTTTCAAACTTATCCATGTGCTTTTAATCTTGAGCCTATTGTAAGTATTAAAGCAAAACATGATTATTTTCAAAGCGATCTTTCTTTTTCAAGATTTCATCTTCTTGTACATTATGGTTTGGATTATTATTATAAGTATGTTTTAAGATTAAAAGAGCCAAAGACTTTAGATGATACACTTAGAGCAAATGAGTTGGGGAGTTTTATCCATAAGGCTTTAGAGCTTTATTATACACAAAAATCTAAAAATCATTTTGATTATGAAGTTTTTATGCAAGTGGTAAAAAACATTAAACAATACCGAGTTGATGCGCTAAATTTAGCTTTAATACAAACTATATTTAAAGAATTTCAAACACTTGAAAATGAGCATTTTAAGCAAGGTTATGTGGTAGAAAAATGTGAATTTAATCCACCAAGAAAAGAATTTATTGCAGAAAATGGAGTGAAAATTCACGCCATAGGCTTTTTAGATAGAGTAGATAATAATGGCAATGAAAGATTGATTATAGATTATAAAAGTGGTAAGGCAGATGAAAAGTCTTATCAACTTGCTTTTTATAAGTTTTTATTAGAAAATCAAAATGCCTTATTAAATACAAAAGCTTGTTTTTATGATCTAAAAAACATCAAAATCATACATGAAAATGCTAAAAGCAAGAGCGTGCAAGAACTGAAAGATTTACTTAATGAGCTTGCTAAAGAACCTTTGGAAAAAGAATTTTTTAATCAAAAAAACGACAATACTTACAGCCCTTATACCATGCTTTATAAAAAGGAGTTTAAACTTTGAGTTATCATTTTGAGCCTTTTTTAGCTTTAGAAGCTAGTGCAGGAAGTGGGAAAACTTTTGCATTAAGTGTGCGTTTTGTAGCTTTGGTTTTAATGGGAGCTAAGATTAATGAAATTTTAGCCCTTACTTTTACTAATAAAGCTACAAGTGAAATGAAAGAAAGAGTTTTTAAAACCTTTTTAGAATTTGATGTGCTTGAAAATGGAGAGAATAAAGCAGAATGTAATGAGCTTATGAAAATGCTAGGTAAAAGCAAAGATGAGCTTATAGCTTTAAGAGAAAAATACAAAGATGAGTTTTTAAGATCTAAGCTTAATATCTACACTTTTGACAGCTTTTTTTCACAAATCATTCGTTCTTTTGCTTTAAATTTAGGTCTTATGAGTGATTTTGACATTATAGAAAGTCAAGATAGTTATAAAAATTTCATTTCTAAATTAGACGAAGAAGAATTAAGAGCTTTAGCTTATTACATTGTCCAAACAAAAAGTAAAAGTGATTTTTTGCAAAATCTTGAAAGCTTGTATGAAAGATCTTGTGAAATAAAATCTATACAAAATGCACATTTTCCAAATAAAACTTTTTTAGAAAAAAGCTTAAGTGAGTTTATAGCTTATGCAAGAAATTTAAGCACAGATAAAAACTATCAAAAAAATTTCGAATTTGAAAACATAGAAGATTTCTTTACTAAACCTATTATTTGTGATTTAGATAAAAAATATTTTGTAAAAGTCATCGATAGCGAATTTTTACAAAAAAGAGCAGAGTTTTTACAAAGTGCAAAAGAGTATTTTACTCAAATGGAAAATTACCGCATTAGTATGCTTGCAAAGCTTTTAGCGCATTTTAAAGAAGCAAGAAACGAAAACAATGCCAAGCAAAATGCACTGACTTTTTCAGATATAGCTTTAAAAACTCATGAGTTAATTAGTGATGAAACTAATAAAGATTTGATTTATTTTAGACTCGATGGTTATATTTCGCATTTATTAATCGATGAATTTCAAGATACTAATGTTTTGCAGTATCAAATTTTAAAACCCATCATTGCTGAGCTTGTTTCAGGCGAGGGAGTGAAAAAAAATAGAAGCTTTTTTTATGTGGGGGATAAAAAGCAAAGCATATATGGTTTTAGAGGGGGTAAAAAAGAGCTTTTTGATAAGCTTTTAAAAGATTTTCCACAAATTAAATTAGAGCATTTAGATACTAATTATCGTAGTAAAAAGATCATTGTTGATTATGTAAATGAAGTCTTTAAAGATAAATTTTTTGATAGCTTTTTAAATCCTAGCTTTACTTTGCAAAAAAGCATTAAAGAAGGTGGATATGTGGAAGTTTTACAAAACCATATCCCACCAAAAAGTTCTTTACATGAAGCAAGTGGCAAAGAAGTTTTAAAGATCATCCAAAAGCTTTTAGAAAAAGGCGTAAAGCTCAGTGAAATTTGTATTTTGGTATGGATTAACAAAGACGCTACTTTAATGAAAGAATTTCTTGAAGAAAATGACATTAAAGCCTATACGCAAAGCAATGTAGCTTTGATGGATTGTATTAGCGTAAGAGTGCTTTTTGAGTATGCAAAGGCTTGTGTGCTTAAAGATGAGTTTAGCTTGTACTTTGCAAGTAGTATTTTAGAAAAAGAGCTTGAGTTTATCACGCTTGATTTAAACCGCAGTGTAGGTGAGATTTTAAAATACTTAGTGCATGTTTTAAAACTTGATTTAAGCGATGTTAATCTCATCGCATATTTAGAGTATGCAAGTGCTTTTGATAATTTCTTTGATTTTTTATTTGCTCCATGTGAATTAAAGTCTTTACAAGTTCAAGATGATGGAGTAAGCATTATGACCGTGCATAAATCTAAGGGGCTTGAATTTGAAAATTTAATCGTACTTGATAGACTTAGTAAAAAAGCTCCGGATAATGAAACTTTAATGTTTGAGTATGATTTAGAGCAAGGTTGGGAAGTAAAATACAGGCATAGTGCTAGAAAATATCTTGAAGATCAAAATTACAATACCTTTTTAGCTAAAAGAGAAAAACTTCAAGTAGAAGATGAGATAAATTGTCTATATGTAGCACTTACTAGAGCTAAAAATTCTCTTTTTATCATAAAAAACGATGAGAGTTTTAAAACCTTTAAGAGTTATTTTCAAGACTACGAGGAAAAGCAAATAGGCGCTATAGAAGAACAGCTTTCAAAAACAAAAGAGCCTTTAGAAAATTTAGAACAAATAGAAAACTTTGAAGAATTTCAAAAGGTAAATTTGCAAGAAGTTAAAGTAAAAAGTCATCTTTCAAGCACGCAAATACATTTTGGCTTAGCTTTGCATGAGTTTTTGCAATATTTTGACTTTAACACTAAAAGTAATTTTGAATTTTGCAAGCAAATGGTATATAAAAAATATCGTTTTTACTTAGATGATGAAAGTTTTAATGAGCTTTTTAAAAGACTTACTATGCTTTTAAAAGATGAGAGCTTTAACGCGCTTTTAGCGGGTAAAAAGCTACTAAAAGAGCAAATCATCACTTATAAAGGTGAGCAAAAACAGCTTGATATGCTCGCATTTGATGATAATGAAGCTATCATTATAGACTATAAAACGGGTTTAAATTTAAACGAGCATAAAAAGCAAGTTTTGCTTTACAAAGAAGCCATAGAAAAAATCTTAGCCAAGACTTCCACTAAGGCTTTTTTGGTATATGTTTTAAAGGATAAAGTGGAAATAGCGGAGGTTTAAGGAAATCGTATGAGATGTTTTATTGTAAATTCAAATTATAAATCTACTGATGGTGAAAAATTTTTAATTAAATATTTAAATGATAATTTACCAGAGGATTATGAAATTTATGTCCAACCTAATTTGAATGGAAATAGACCTGATATTATTCTTTTTCACGAGCATAAAGGTGTATTTATTATCGAAATTAAAGATTGGAAATTAGAAAGATTTGAAAAAGATAGTAAAAAGAATAAATATTATAAATATACCAATGGTGGACGTTCTGAAATAGCTAATCCAAATTCTCAGCTTAGAAGATATAAAACTCAATTTAATTATTTTAAGCAACTTCCTGCTATTTGTATTCATTATTTTTATAATAGCTACACCCAAGATGTCATTGACTTTATAGGGGAAAGAGGTATTGAAATTTTTGGATGTGATAAAAAATATAACTTAATTAAATTTATAATAAATTATCCAAATAGCTTTATAAAATCACCAAACGAAATAAGAGATTTTTTACTTCCAAAAAAACACAAAAAAGAAAATGGAGAATATATAAATTTAACACAACAACAAAAAAGACTTATAGAACATATTCCAAAAACATGGAGAAGATTAAAAGGGGTTGCAGGGAGTGGAAAAACCCTGGTTGTTGCACAAAAAGCGGTAAATATAGCAATAGCTAACAAAAAAGTATTAATTATTTGTTTTAATAGAACATTAAAAAGATATATAAGAGACCAAATAAATAAAACATGCAAAGATTTTGAATGGAAATTTATAGAATATAATCATTTTCATGAATTTATTAAATTATATGTAGAAGAAAATGGATTAGAAGTAAAAAAATATGGCAATAATTTTGATTTATATGAATGTGCTTTAATAGAGCAGGTTTTAAAACTTCAAGAAAAAAAATCAAATTCGAAAAATAGAAAATACGATGCAATATTAATAGATGAAGCACAAGATTTTAAAAAAGAGTGGTTTGATATTTTGCTTTATTTTTTAGATGAAAATAGTGAAGTTTTATTAGCAGCTGATGATAGACAAAATTTATATAACAGAAGTGTATCATGGATTGAAGAAAGTATGGGTGGATATAAATACAAATTTAAAGGTGCTTGGGGTGTTTTAAAAGAAGTGAAAAGATCTACCCGTTTGCCAAGTTTAATTCACAAGACTAATCTATTTTTTGAAACATTCTTAAAGGATTATTTAGAAAATCATCCTGATAAGAACTTTGGTAATTTTTTAAATTCAGAAATTATCATAAATGAAAATACTTTAGATTTGTATTCGTTGGTTTGGGAGAATATTGAAGAAAAAGATCTGTATGATAAATTTTATATTATTGTAGGTTTTTCATAAATGAGAAATATAAACTAAAAGATATAAGCATTTTAGTACCCAATAAAAATATAGGGCATAGCATGATGTGTTTTTTTAGTTAAAAACAATATAAACATTGAACATATGTTTGATAATAAAGATGATTTCTCGTTAGAAAGTGATGCTGTGACAATATCTACCATAAACAGTTTTAAAGGTATGGAAAACAAAGTAATTATTTATGTTAGTGAAAATAAAAGTAGTATTTGTAATGACTTTAGAACCTATGTTGCATTAACAAGAGCCAAAGAAGCTTTAGTGGTGTTAAATAACAATAAAAAATATTTAGAATATTCTAAAAAATGGATGTAGCATAATTTACAGCCATTCTCAATTGTTTTAAATTTCTAAAGTTTTGCTATATTATTTTTTATTTTTCAACCCTAGTATGATAATTTAATCTTTTATAATATTACCTTTTTTGTCAATATATACCCATTTTCCGTTTAAGTTAACTTCCGCTAATCCTTCTCTAAAATCCAGTTTTACATTATCAAATGTAGGTTCTATTGCAATTTTTCCACTTGTATCAATAAAACCCCACTTACCATTCAGTTTAACACCAGCCAAACCTTCACTAAAACTCCACACACCATCAAAATTAAGTTTTATTATCAACTTTCCGTTTTTGTCTATAAAACCCCACTTATTATTCAGTTTAATTGCTGCTAAACCTTCACTAAAATATCCTATACCATCAAATTTAGGTTCTATTGCAATTTTTCCACTTGTATCAATAAAACCCCATTTACCATTCAGTTTAACACCAGTCAAACCTTCATTAAAACCCCACGTATAATCAAATGCATTTTCAACTAAAATTTTATTATTTTCATTGACTAAATTCCATTGATTATTATCTTTGATAGCTCTTAGATCCTTATGTTTGTGTATATAAGCACCTATACAAGCTTTACTATCTCCCTTGTCACATTTTTCTTTGTAGATAGCTTGGAGTATTTTACAACTTGCTTCATCGCTGTGGCATTTACTTTCAAGTTTGCTTGTGTAAATTCGGCTATATTTTCCACCATAAAAATACTGATACACACTAGCTAAAGCTATCAAAAACAAAATTATCGCACTAGCTATGATTTTACTTTTGTGTTTTGTGATGAATTCTTTTCTTTGTTTGAGTTTCTTTTCTCTTTCTTCTTGGGCTATTTTTATCTCTTCTTCGATTTTCTTTTTTCTTTCTTCTTCTAATTTTTTTAATTCTTCTTGTCTTTGTCTTTCTTTTTCTAGTTTTTCTTTTGCTTGTGGATCATATAGTTCATTACTTCCACATTCTTTACAAAATTTAGCTACATCTAAATTTTTCATATTGCAACATTTGCAAATAAGCATCATTCACCTCTTGCTTGTTTTATGATTTCATAGGCTAGGTTGATCTTTTTCATCATCTCTTGGGCTATCTTTAAAAGTTCAGGTGGAAGCTCTTTAGAATGAAGATTATCATAGTGGTATTCTTTAGCTAGTTTTCTATAATTTTTCTTTATGCTTTCAAAATCATCATTTGGATGAGAATTTAAAATTTCATAGGCTTGTTCTAGGGTGATTTTTATTTTATCTTGGTGTTTTTCTTGTTTTTGCTGAGTGTTTTCATGTGTGAAATTATAAATTTGCTCATATCTTATTTTTATTTCTCTAAAGCTTATGAGGTTTAACCCAAGTCCTATGATGATATTTTCCATTAAGGTGTTTTCATTTGCACTCATTTGTTTATCATAATATATTAGATCAAGCAATAAACATATAAGAAAATCTGCTTCTTTCTTGCTTATGCGTATGTTAGAGCAAAGCTCACTAATGCTTCTACCTTGATTTTTCTCATACTCAAAAATATTTGCATAAGTATTTCTAAAGCCACTATACTCTTTAGTATAAAACATTTCTATCTTATCAAGTAAAGAAGATATAAATTTAGATAAATCTTGAGTGATGATTTTATTATCTACTTTGGCAACTTTTGCTAAAAAAGCAACTATGATAGCAGGATTTTTACTATAAATATAATCAAATTTTTGTCTTGCAACATGGTATAATTCTTTTCCGCAAAATATACAAAATTTAGCGTCTTTGTCGGGGTTAAATTCTGAGCAATGCTTGCAAATTCTATATTCTTGAGTTTTAAATTTTAAAGAAAACAAAATAAAACCTTATTTTTAATATAATAAAAAGTTATTTTATAAAGAACTTACTTAAAATGTGCTATTTTACTTTTATCTTCAAGAATTAATCAAAATATTTAAACTTTAAGTATTCTTAAATTAAGTATTAATTAAGATAAAATAATTATAATCTCATTTTTAAAAAAATTTTTGGCAAAGGTAAGATGATGACAAAGATAACAAAGCCAAACGAAGTAAAACGCGAATGGATCGTTTTAGACGCTGAAGGAAAGCGTTTTGGTCGTCTTTTAACAGAAGTAGCGACTATTTTAAGAGGTAAAAATAAACCTTGCTATACTCCAAATGTTGATTGTGGAGATTATGTAATCATTATCAATGCTTCTAAAGCAGTTTTCACAGGTGCAAATAAAGCAGAAGATAAACTATACCACAGACATTCAGGGTATTTTGGAAGCGTAAAAAGTGAAAAATTTGGTGATTTATTAGAAAAAAATCCAGTTAAATTATATAAATTAGCAGTTCGTGGTATGCTACCTAAAACAAACCTAGGTAGAGCTATGCTTAAAAAATTAAAAATTTATGCAGGTAGCGAACACCCTCATACTGCTCAAATTGCTAATAAAGGAAAATAATCATGGCAACAACATACGCAACAGGTAAAAGAAAAACCGCTGTAGCTAAAGTTTGGGTAAAAGCTGGTAGTGGTAAAATCATCGTTAATGGTATGGATTTAAACACTTGGCTTGGCGGACATGAAGCTATAAAATTAAAAGTAGTTCAGCCTTTATTAGTAACTAAACAAGAAACTTCTATGGATATTAAAGCAACAACTTTAGGCGGTGGATATAGCGCTCAAGCTGAAGCTTTAAGACATGGTATTTCAAGAGCTTTAGCTGCTATGGATGCAGATTTTAGAGCATTATTAAAACCAAAAGGACTTCTTACTAGAGATAGTAGAACTGTTGAGCGTAAAAAATACGGTCGCAGAAAAGCAAGAAGAAGTCCACAGTTCTCTAAACGTTAATCTTTTTTGGATCCATTTTTTGGATCCACTCTCTCTTTTATTTTTAAAATCACATTTTTTCATATATTTTTGTTTTGTTTAAAATCAAAGGATTTTTTGTTTAGAATAAACTTTTATAATTTCAAAGTCCGATCAGGGAAACCTCCTTTTTGTAGTAAATTTAAGCCCCTTTCCCAAAAAGGGGCTTATTTTATTTTAATCTTCTTTTTTATATAATCGCTCAATTTATTTTATAAGGATTGTTATGAAAAAAATTATAAGCTTAGTTAGTTTAGCTAGTGTTTTATTTGCTTTTGATGCTAGCAAAATAGAAATAACCCCGACCTTTAACTATACAACACCAGAAGGAAATTTAGATCTTAAAAATTATGGTGGAGTTGGCTTAAGATTTGGCTATCACTATGATGATTTATGGATAGATCAAGCTGAACTTGGTTTAGAGTATTATGATAATGCAAAATATAATAATCCAAATGATAATACACATACAAATACTAGTGTTTCGAGATTTTATGTGAATGCTATTAAAGGAATTGATTTAGCTAATCATGTGTATTTATATGGATTATTAGGAACAGGTTATGAGTATTTAAGTCATGGGGCTTATGAAAATAAAAGTGGTATGTTTGCTCAATATGGTGCAGGTTTTAAATTCGCGCTTGGAGAAGATTTAGCTTTAAGACTTGAAGCAAGAGATCAAATTAAATTCAACAATGGCGAACATAATTTAATTTCTAGTGTTGGTTTAAGTTTTTATTTTGGCAATAAAGCTCCAAAAACTCCTAATGTTGAAACAAAACAAATTGAAGAAAAGCCACAAGTAAAACAAATCGATAAAACATGTTCAGAACCAAGAAAAGGTGCTTTGCTTGATCATATAGGTTGTGAAAAAACAATAGCCCTTGAGGGACATTTTGGTTTTGATCAGACTAATATAAATCCAGAATTTGCTCAAAAAATTCAAGAAGTGGGTAAGATCTTAGAAGAAAATCCTCAATACTATACTATTTTAGAAGGCCATACAGATAGTACAGGTCCTAAGGCTTATAATCAAAAATTATCATTAGAGCGTGCTAAGGCAGTTGCGAAAGAACTTGAAAAATCAGGTGTTGCTAAAGAAAAAATTGTAACTAAAGGCTATGGTTTTGAAAAGCCAAAAGCAAGCAATGATACCAAAGAAGGTCGTGCGCAAAATAGACGCGTTGAAGCAAAATTTTTTATTAAAGAATAAACTTTGCTAAAAAAGACAATTTTATTTGATTTAGATGGCACTTTGATAGATTCTACAAGTGCCATTTTAGATGGATTTGATGCTGCTTTTAAAGCTTTTAATGAGCCTTTAAGAGATCATGAAGCTATTAAGGCTTTGATAGGTTTTCCTTTGGATGTAGCTTTTGAAAAGCTTGGTGTGGCAAAAGAAAAAACAAGTGAGCATATTAATGCTTACAGAAGCGTATATCAAAAAATCTATATAGAGCAAACTTCTTTGCTTTCTTTGGCAAAAGAAAGTGTATATGAAGCTAGTTTATTTGCTGATTTAGCTGTTGTAACGACTAAAAGTTCTAAATTTTCCAAACCTTTACTTGATCATTTGGGTATAGGAAAATACTTTAAAGTTATTATAGGTAGAGATGATGTAACTTACCCAAAACCAAATGCTGAGCCTATTTTGTTAGCTTTAGAAAAATTATCTAAAAGCAAAGAAAATGCATTTATGATCGGAGATACTCATTTAGATATTCAAGCAGCTTGTAATGCTGGCGTTAAACCCATAGCAGTAAGTAGTGGTTATGAAAGTAAGGAAAGTTTAGCTAAATTTAAAATTCCACTTTTTGAAAATACTTATGAAGCTGTAAAACATATAAAAAATATCCGATAATTTCACATTCAAACCCTATACACATAAATAATAAAAAATTTTTATCATTGTTTAAGACAATTAAAGATAAAGTAGCTATTGATTTTAAGTAATTATTTTAATTATAAGGATAATTAAATGAGTAAAATAATGAAAACAATGGATGGTAACGAAGCAGCAGCTTATGCTGCCTATGCATTCACAGAGGTTGCTGGAATTTATCCTATCACTCCAAGCTCTCCTATGGCTGATTATACTGATATATGGGCTTCTCAAGGGAAAAAAAATCTTTTTGGAGTGCCAGTTAAAGTTGTAGAAATGCAAAGTGAAGCAGGAGCAGCAGGGACAGTTCATGGTTCTTTACAAGCAGGTGCTTTAACTACTACTTATACAGCATCTCAAGGGCTTTTATTAAAAATACCAAATATGTATAAAATCGCAGGTCAGCTTTTACCTGGGGTTATCCATGTGGCAGCTAGGGCTTTAGCTTCTCAAGCATTATCTATTTTTGGAGATCATCAAGATGTTTATGCTGCAAGACAAACAGGCTTTGCTATGCTTTGCTCGCATTCTGTGCAAGAAAGTATGGATTTAGCAGGTGTTGCACACCTAGCAGCTATTAAAGGTAGAGTACCTTTTATGCATTTTTTTGATGGTTTTAGAACAAGCCATGAAATCCAAAAAATCGAAGTAATGGATTATGCACATTTTGATCGTTTGCTTGACCGTGAAGCTTTATTAGAATTTAGAAATTCCTGTCTAAATCCAGAAAATCCAAAAACAAGAGGTACGGCTCAAAATGATGATATTTATTTTCAAACAAGAGAGTTAGCAAATAAATATTATGAAGCTATTCCTGATATTGTTAATGAATATATGCAAGAAATTTCAAAAATCACAGGAAGAGAATACAAACCTTTTGTATATTATGGGGATAAAAACGCAACACGCATTGTAGTAGCAATGGGTTCAGTGACTGAAGCTTTAAAAGAAGTTGTAGATCATCTAAACAGTAAAGGCGAAAAAGTAGGGGTTTTAAAAGTTCATTTATATAGACCATTTAGTTTAAAATATTTATTTGATGTAATGCCTCAAAGTGTTGAAAAAATAGCTGTTTTAGATAGAACTAAAGAGCCAGGAAGTTTAGGCGAGCCACTTTATTTGGATTTAAAAAGTGCATATTATGGAAAAGAAAAAGCACCTTTAATCGTTGGTGGTAGATATGGACTTTCTTCGAAAGATGTAGATCCTGCTCAGCTAATAGCAGTTTTTGAAAATCTAAATCAAGCAAATCCAAAAGATGGTTTTACCATAGGAATTAATGATGATGTGACCTTTACTTCATTGCCTGTGGGAGAAAAAATTTCTTTGGGTGATGAAAGTACTATAGAGTGCTTATTCTATGGACTTGGTGCTGATGGCACTGTAGGTGCAAATAAAAACTCTATTAAAATCATAGGGGATAAAACAGACTTTTATGCGCAAGCTTATTTTGCTTATGATTCTAAAAAATCAGGTGGTTATACAAGAAGCCATTTAAGATTTTCTAAAAAACCTATCACTTCAACTTATTTAGTTTCTACGCCGCATTTTGTAGCGTGTTCAGTTGCTGCTTATTTAGAAATTTATGATGTTTTAGCAGGTATTAGAAAAGGAGGAACTTTCCTTTTAAATAGTATTTGGAGTGCGCAAGAAACTATTAAAAAAATTCCAAATGCAGTTAAGAGAGTTTTAGCGCAAAAAGAAATTAATTTTTATATCATTAATGCTACAAAACTTGCTAGGGAAATAGGACTAGGTAGTAGAACAAATACAATCATGCAATCAGCATTTTTCAAACTTGCTAATATCATTCCTTTTGAAGATGCACAAAAATATATGAAAGAATTAGCTTATAAATCATATAGCAAAAAAGGTGATGCTATAGTTGAGATGAATTATAAAGCTATTGATGTAGGTGCAGATGGACTTGTAAAAGTTGATATTGATCCTTCTTGGGCAAATTTAGCTGATGAAGCAAAAGAAGAAACTATAGCTTATAAAGGCACCGAGTTTGTTGAAAAAATCGCAAAACCTATGAATGCAGCTAAGGGTGATGATTTACCAGTTTCAGCATTTTTGGGCTATGAAGATGGTAGTTTTGAGCATGGTACTACTGAGTATGAAAAAAGAGGCGTCGGTGTTATGGTGCCAAGATGGATAGAAACTAATTGTATTCAGTGTAACCAATGTGCCTCAGTATGTCCACATGCGGTTATTAGACCATTTTTAATAGATGAAAAAGAATTAGAAAATGCTCCAGCAGGCGTGAAAGAACATAGCTTAAACGCAAAAGGCGTAAAAGATCAAAAATTGAATTTCAAAATTCAAGTTTCACCGCTTGATTGTACAGGTTGTGAGCTTTGTGTGCATGAGTGTCCTACTAAAGAAAAATCTTTAGTAATGGTACCACTAGGTGAAGAGCTTGATCATGGTGAGCAAGAAAATGCAGATTATTTATTCAAAAAAGTAAGTTATAAAGATAATATCTTAAATAGAGAAAATGCAAAAGGTATTCAATTTGCTCAACCTTTATTTGAATTCCATGGTGCGTGTCCAGGTTGTGGGGAAACTCCTTATATCACTTTAATCACTAGATTATTTGGTGAAAGAATGATTATTGCTAATGCAACAGGTTGTAGTTCTATTTATGGTGGTTCAGCTCCTTCAACTCCATATAGAAAAAGCAATAAAAATGGTCATGGGCCTGCTTGGGGTAATTCTTTATTTGAAGATAATGCTGAATTTGGTCTTGGTATGAAAATAGCAACTGAAACAACAAGACATAAAATAGAGCAAATTATGAATGAAAGTATGCAAGAAGTTCCTAATGCACTTTCTGCATTATATAAAGAATGGATTGCAAATAAAGAAGATTCTAAAGCTTCTTTAGAACTAAGAGATAAGTTAGTGCCATTGCTAGAAGAAAATAAACAGATTAAAACTGTAAATGATATTTTAGAACTTAAAAGCTATTTAAGTAAAAAATCACATTGGATTTTTGGTGGTGATGGTTGGGCTTATGATATAGGTTATGGTGGGCTTGATCATGTTTTAGCAAGTGGTGAAAATGTAAATATTTTAGTGCTTGATACTGAAGTATATTCAAATACCGGAGGTCAAAGCTCAAAATCTTCAAGAACAGGTTCAGTAGCGCAGTTTGCTGCAGCAGGTAAGCCAATACAGAAAAAAGATCTAGGCCAAATTGCTATGACTTATGGCTATATTTTTGTAGCTCAAGTAAATTCTAATGCAAACTATGCACAGTTGTTAAAAGCAATAATGGCAGCAGAAGCTTATGATGGGCCTTCTTTGATTATAGCTTATTCTCCTTGTATAGCTCATGGTATTAAAGGTGGGCTTGGAAATTCAGGAAATCAAGCAGAGCTTGCTACAAAATGTGGATATTGGCCAACTTATATTTATGATCCGCGTTTAGAAGCTGAAGGTAAAAATCCTTTAACAATTTCTTCTAAAGAGCCTGATTGGGATTTATATGAAAGCTTTTTAATGAATGAGGTGCGTTATAGCTCACTTAAAAAATCAAATCCTGAACAAGCAAAAGAATTATTTGAAAAAAATAAAGCAGAAGCACAACGCCGTTATAGACAACTTAAACGCTTAGCAAGTGCTGATTTTAGTAATGAAAACTAAAATTTGCTTCGATTTTTACTTGTGAGTTTATGGGTGCTTGGTGCTTTTGGTGCTAAGTACCCATTTTTGAATCAAAGTTGTAATGATGTTGATTTTTCTTTGATTCAAGATCCTTTTTTTCAAAAAACTACAAATATAAAATCTGATTTTTCCTTACAAGCTATCGTTTCTAATAAAGTTAAGATTAATGATAAATGGTATGTTTTGAATGATGATATTGAAGGTTTTAAGATTGTTGAGATTAAAAATTCTCAAGTTATATTGATAAAGGAAGAAAAAATCATGGTTTTAAAATTGTATGAAAAAAATAATATTTTTATTTATTAGTATTTTAACTTTTACAAATGTTTTTGCCTCACAGTGCCATCAGCGCTTTTTTGATATAAGTGTAGAAAATAAAACTTCTTTGATTGAAATTTTAAATGAACTTGGTAGAGAATGTGGTTTTAGCATTATAATAAAAGATTCATTAGCCAGAGAAAAGTTAAATCATACCCAAAATTATCTACACATAAGAAAAATGTCTTTAAGAGAAATTTTTAAACTTTTATTGATGGAAAATAATCTTGCTTATGAGTATGAAAAAAATATTTTAAAAATTTATGGAAGACAAGTTAAAACTTTTAAAGTGCATTATATAAGCTCTATTAGAGAAGGGCAAAGCGTTACTAAAGCTTCAGTGGATTCAAGACCTAAACAGGGTGATTATGATAGCACTAAAGAAGCAGATAATCTAGTCATTAGCACAGATAAATTTGATTTTTGGGAAAAAATTTCAGAAGAAATACAAGCTTTATTAGATGAAAATACAACTAAGCCTATTATTAATACTAATGCAGGGATTATTACTTTAAATGCTACTTTGTATGAGCTTACAAGGGTTGAAAAATATTTAAAAGATTTAAATAAAAGACTTAAAAAGCAAGTTTTAATTGATGTAAGTATAGTTGCAGTACATTTAAATAAAAGTCATTCAAGCGGGATTAACTGGCAAGAGCTTGCTTTTAAACTTAATGGAGATGATAATGATTTTATAATCAATAAAGGCGGTGTTAGAAATATCAATCTTAAAGCTAATGTTGAAACTAAGGCTATTTTAAATTTATTACAAGAAAATGGTAAAACTACTGTACTTTCTAACCCAAAACTCATGGCACTTAATAATCAACAAGCTATTATTTCCATAGGTGATACGATTAATTATCAAGTAAAAGAAAGTTCTAAGGGCACTGAAAATGGTACAACCATTAGTGAAACTTATAATAATTATTCTATTTTTGTAGGAATTTTACTAAATATTTTGCCTGAAATTTCAGATGATCACAAAATCATGCTTAGAATAAATCCTAGTTTGAGTGATTTTAAATATAGTGTTGATAATCACAGACAAAATAAACCAAGAAATATAGCGCCTGATACCATACAAAAAAAGCTTTCTACTGTAGTTGAAGTTGATGATGGACAAACTTTAATTTTGGGCGGATTGATTAGTAAAAATACGATTAGTAATTATAACGAAGTAAGTGCTTTATCTAAAATACCACTTTTTGGTGCTTTATTTCAAGGAAAGCAAAATTTAGAAGATATTAGCGAAATAGTTTTTATCATCAAGCCAAGTTTAATAAGAGCTGATAAAAAAGTGTTGAGTTTAAAAGAATTAGGTTTTGAACATGAAGATGATATGTTTTAATTTTTTAATTTGTTTGTCTTTTTTAAATGCAATGAATATTCAAAATGAAAGTTTTGAGCAAAATGTATTTTATGAAAAATTTATTAATCATCCAAGTTATGAAAATGCCTTAAATTTAGCTAAATATTTTTATCAAATCAAAGATTATAAAAAGGCTATTTTTTGGGCTATTGAGGCAAATGAATTTGAGTTGTTAGAAAAAGAAGCATGGTTAGTTTTTATCAATGCTAAAATAAAACTTGGAAAGCATGAAGATGCTTTAAGAGCTAAAGAAGAGTATGAAAAACTTTTAGGAAATTATTTTGAATGATACAAAAACAATAAAAGCTTTAAATGAACTTTCTTTGCAAGAATTAGCTTTAGAGTATAAATTAGAAATTTTAGACTTAAATCAAACTCTTAAAATAGAAAAATATCTCCATGTTTTACCTTTTTCTTTAATAGAACAATATAATATTTTTTGTTTTTATGAAGATGATGAAAATATTCATATAGCTTCTTTAAAACCTTTAGATGAGAGTATTTTAGAAAAAATACAAAATTTATATCGCTTAAAGGTTATTAAAATTTTCCTTTGTGATTTTACACAATTTAAATTCTTACTAGAAAGGATTAAATTTTTAATTTGCTTTCAAAACTATCTTGATAAATTAGAACTTAATTTAAAAAGTGATGAAAATAAAGATGAGTTTTTATTAGAGCAGTTTTTGAATTTGATTTTAACTTATGCTTGTTTTTTAAGAGCAAGTGATATTCACTTGGAGCCTTTAGAAAATGAAGTTTTGATAAGATTTAGAATAGATGGAGAATTAAAATATATCCACAGTTTTGATGTGAGTTCTTATCAGGCTTTATTAATGCATATAAAAATCATTGCTTTGCTTAATGTAGCAGAGCAAAGACAAGCCCAAGATGGGAGTTTTTCTAAGATTATTTTAGAGCAAAAATATGATTTTAGAATTTCAATTATGCCTTTGTTATTTGGGCAAAGTGTGGTGGTTAGGATTTTAAAACAAGATGAGTATGTTTTAAAACTTGATAGACTTTTTATTAAAGAAGAAAATTTAACCTCATTAAAAAAATACATGAATGCACCTTATGGTTTGATTTTATTTTGTGGGCCAACAGGGAGTGGTAAAAGTACTTTTATGCATGCTATTTTAAACGAGCTTGATCAAAATAAAAAAATTATTACTCTAGAAGATCCTATAGAATATAAACTTAAACATGCTCAGCAAATTTTGTTAAATTCTAAAACTGGCTTTGATTTTCATAAAGCTTTAAGAGCGGTTTTAAGGCAAGATCCTGATGTGATTATGGTGGGTGAAATTAGAGATGATGAGAGTTTAGATATAGTTTTAAAAGCTTCTTTAAGTGGACATTTAGTTTTAAGCACCTTGCATACTAATGGTGCTATAGAAGCTATTTTTAGAATGAAGCATATGGGTGTAAAAGAATATTTAATAGCTTATGCGCTTAATTTGATTATAGCCCAACGCTTGGTAAGAAAACTATGTGAATGTAAAGAACTTAGCAATGAAAAATTTCATTTTCAAAATCAAGTTTTTGAAGGAAAATTTTATAAAGCAAAGGGTTGTGCTAAGTGTATGTATAGTGGATATAAAGGGCGTTTAATGGTGGCTGAGTTTTTATTTTTAGATCATAATTTAAAAAGTATGATAGAAAATAATGCAAATTATGAAAATATTTTAACTTATGCTTTAAAAAAAGGCTTTTTAACTTTAGGTAGGGATGCTTTGGAAAAAGTTAAGCTTGGTTTGACAAGTGTAGATGAGCTAAGAAAGATTGGTTTTTGAAAAAATTTATTATTTTTTATGCTTTAAACAAAGAGCAAAAGCAATGTATAATTAAAGCCAAAAATCTATATGAAGCTAGAAATCTTGCACAAAAATCATTTGAAAATATTATTAGTATTGAAGAGTATTTTGGAGTAACAAAACATAAAATTAAAGAAGAAGAGCTTATTTTTATCCTTAAAGATTTAAGTATGGTTTTAAAAGCAGGATTAAGCTTACAAGAGGCTATTTTAGAATTTACAAGATCAAATTATGATGTGCATATAGCTAAAATATTTAGTGTGATTTATAATAAACTCAAAAATGGAAGCTCTTACAATGAAGCTTTTAGAAGTGTTTTAAATTCTAGAGAATGTGCTGTTTTAAAAATTTGTGATGGTAAGGAGGATTTATATAGGGCTTTTGAGATTATCATTAATCTAAAAGAAAAAAACCTTCATAGTTTTAAGCAGTTTAAAAAGGCTATAACTTATCCACTTTTTGTTTTTACATGTATTATTTTAGCTTTTTTTGTATTGATGATTTTGGTTTTGCCTGAATTTCAAACTTTATTTTTACAACTTGAATTAGATTTGCCAAAAATTACTCAAATTCTTTTTATTGTAGGAGATTTTTTTAAACATTTTTATGTATTTATTTTATTAGGTGTGGGAATTTTTATAATACTTGCTTATTCTTTTAGAAAGTCTTTGTTTTTTCATAAAATTCTTTTTTATTCTCCCATTTTTGGAAAAATAATATTTTATCAAGATAAATTTTGTTTTTTCTTGATTTTTTCTTATTTATTGAAAGCAGGGGTGGATATAAAAAGAGCTTTTGAGCTTGCTTGTGAAGGTATAGAAAATCAATTTTTTAAAAATAAAATGTTTATTGTAAAGACTTCATTTGAATCAGGATTTGATTTAGCTCAAGCTTTTTCTAACACAAGGCTTTTTGAGCCTTTTGTGATAAGAATGTTAAATTTAGCTTTAAAAAGTTCTAAGTTAGATGAAAGTACTTATGAGCTTGCTTTATTTTATGAATATAAAAAAGAAAATTACACCCAAAGACTTTTGGTTATTTTAGAACCTTTGATGACAATTTTTATGGCGAGTTCGATTTTAGTTTTGGCCTTGGGTGTATTTTTACCTATGTGGCAAATTAGTCAAGGAATTTAAGCAAGATAATCATAAGCAACCTTAGCTATAGTTAAAGCAACCATAGTTAAAAAAAGTTTTTTGATAAAAGTTCCTTGTGTTTTTAAAACTAGTTTTGAGCCTACAAAGGCGCCTAAAACTTGACCTATACCCATTAAAATACCAACTTTCCAAAGTACTTCATAAGAGTATAAAAATACCCCTAAGGCTACTACATTGCTAGTAAAATTTAAGATTTTAGTATTAATGCTTGCATTTTTCATACTAAAACCAAGAAATATAACACAAGCAAAAATCCAAAAAGACCCGGTTCCAGGCCCTAAAAAGCCATCATAAAAGCCAAGTAATAAACCAAAAGTGATTTGAAAGCTTGTGGTGCTCATTTTGGCTTTATTATGAACATGGCCTAAATCAGGTTTGAAAATAGTATATAAAAAGATTAAAACAAGGCAAATTAATACAATGATTTTAACAGCATTTTGATCTATTAGTAAAACCGCATAAGTTCCAATGGCTGCACCAATAGCAGTAAATAAAATTCCCAAAGCTATCTTTTCTATATGCATAGATTTTCTATAAGCTAAAACCGCAGTGAGTGAGCCAAAGGTGCTTTGAAGTTTATTAGTAGCTAGGGCTAAATGAGGAGGAATTCCACAAGCAAATAAAGCAGGTATGGTAATAAGTCCACCACCACCTACAATCGCATCAACACATCCTGCAAAAGCAGCAACAAAAAATAAAATCACATAATAAGTTAATTCAAGCTCCATAAGCTTTCCTTGTTTTGTCCGATTCTATATAGAGCAAAATCATATTTTATAGGATCAGCAGGATCAAATTTTTTAAGACTTTGCGTAAGCTCTAAAACACTTTTAAAATCATAAATCTTACGCTTTAAAAGCTTAAGTTTTAATGAAACTTTATGAGTATGAGTATCTAAGGGTATGAGTAAATCTTTTTTGTCTATATTTTTAAACAAACCCAAATCAAGCTCATCTTTTCTTACCATCCACCTAAGATACATATTGTATCTTTTTAAAGGACTTTTTGGAATGCTAAATTCTTTTGAAAAGAAAAATTCATAACCATAACTTTTATAAGGATTAAGCTTGTAAATTGTTTCTATGAAAGCTTTTATTGCTTGTGTGATGTTTTGCTCTTTTTGATAAGCTTTGGTAAAAATATTTTCTATACTATCTTCATTTTTTAAGCGTTTAAGTGTGATGAAAATTTGAGCTATATCTTGAGAGTTTTGAAAGCGATATTTTAGATCTTTGCATTCTTTTTTAATAATCTCATCATTTCTTTCAAGTAAGGAAAAATCAAGTTTGTTTAAAAAATTTACAATATTTCTAGCATTTCCATAAGCAAATAAAGCACAAAGTAAGGCTATGGTTTCATCTTTATAAATACTTGCAATTTGTAAAGGATCAGGATGAGAAAAAAGCTCTTTTTGAGTGTTTTTGCTTAAAATTGCTTCATCTAAAAGAGCTTTAATTTGCATTAAGATTTTAAACCAAGTAAGGTTTCAAGCATTTGATCAACGGTAGTTACGATTTTAGCTGCAGCACCATAACTTGCTTGATATTGTATGAGTGCTGCTAATTCTTCATTAGTATTTACACCACTTTTTGATTGATATTCTGCATAGGCTGTATTAAATACTGTCATATTAGTTGCATGTGCAAAACCATTGCTTTCGGCATCTGAAGCAATTTGGCCTGTAAATTTTCTATAATATCCATCTAAAGTCATAGTATCTACTGTACCATCTTTATTATAAAAATTTACTTTTTGATTTTGAAGTTGCAACATAGCATTAGCTACATCATTGTTTCCATCAACTCCGTTTGAACTTGCTTTTAAGCTGTTTGGATCATTTCTGATGCTTGAATTTACATTAATACTGCTTGCATCTTGACCATTAAAAAATGAAGATACATTTAAAGCACCCGGGAAATTTGTGCCATTATCTTTAAAAGCTATTTTATAACCTTCTTTTAAGCCATTGATTTGGAAATTTCCGCTATCACTTTTTCCATCATAATGATAAAAGGCTTGAAAATAATCATTTAAATCATTACCAGGTTTTCCGTCGTGATTATCATCTATATCTGCATTGATTTGTTTAATAATATCTTCTATAGTGGTATTAACATCTATTTTTATAGTTCTTTTAGCTGCTTCTTTACCTTCGTTGTCATATATAATGATATCAAAACTACCCGCTTGGATATTTTTATCATAACTCATTAAAGAAGTATCAGGCTTTAAACCTTTTAAATCATCTGAATTGACTCTATCTGTAGCTGCTTGAGCATAGACATTATTAGTTTGGGTTATGAGTGTTTTTGTAAAGGTATTGAGCATATCTTTATACTCTTGCAATTTTCCATCGCTGTAAGTATCGTGATTGCCATCATAGTTTCTACCTCTAAGATCAAGTTGAGCTCCAAGCTGTCCGCCTGAAATTTTACTAGTTAAATCATAGCGGTTTTCATCATTTACTTCATAATAAATTTGATAAAAACCATTAGGGTTGTTATTGTCTAGTTTTAAAGGATGAAAGCTAGAGCCATTGACTATACTAAAGCCTTGAATGCTTAAATCATAGTATCTTCCAGAATCAGTCATGGTGGATTCTAAAGTGCTATCCTGAGAGCTTTTTCCTTTCCAAGCTACTGCATTGACTAGTTTTGAAAGTCTAAGTTCAAGCTCATCTCTTTTATCTCTTAATTGATTTGCATTATCAGTAGGTAAAACTTCTTCATTTTCAAGTTGTTTGTTAATATTTGCAATTTCTTGACCAATATTATTAATTTCATCTACAGTTTGTTGAATTTGCTCATTAACAGTTTGTTGCATTTTATTAAGATCTTGCAAGGTTTTTTGTATGTTTTGAGTTAGTGTATTTGCGCTATTAACAAGATCTATTTTACTTGCTCCATCACTTGGATTAGAAGCAAAGTTATTCCACGCATCATAGTAGTTTTTATAATCTTGTAAAATACCAGTTCCTTGCATATCAGGAAATCTTTGGCTTGCTTCTTGTAAAATTTGTCCTAAATAATTTGTATAGTTTTGCTGAGTGGTAGCGTTTTTTAACTCATAATAAGAATGCTCATCATGCAATCTTTTAATAGTATCAATTTGCGTACCTGTTCCTAGGTGTAAGCCACCTCTATCAAGAGACATACCCGAACTTTGCACAGCTCTTTGTCTAGTATAAAACACCGCATTTGCATTAGAGATATTATTACCTGTTGTGTTAATTTGAAGTTCAGCAGCTCTAATACCGCTAACCCCTGTATATAAGCTATCAAAAATTCCCATGACTTAACCTTTAAACATTGATCTTAAATAATGAATCTGGAATTGTCTTATTATCTCCATAAGCATTATTTGTTCCATTTTGTTCAAACATTGTATTTAAAAGATTGTCGTAAAAATTTTTAATAATAAGAGCTAATTTAGCATATTCTTTGTTTTTTTGGTGCAAGGTATTTAAATTTTGCTTTAAAAGAGCAAGTTTTTCTTTATCTTCATCATCTAAAAGTTCATCTAAGCCTTTATTGTTTCCTTGATTGCTAAGTTCTATTAAAGCCTTGTCAAGATTTTTTTTAGCAATTTGAAAATCATTTACAAGTTTAGTTTTTTCCTCTACGCTTTTGCTAACATGTTGGTGATTAGCAGCTTGAATTTGGGTTATATCTTCTAAAGTAAGATTGATGAGTTTTTCTAAAATAGAATTTGTTTCGTCTAAGTGTTGTTTAACCATTTTTTATCCTTTCTTAGGCACTAACCCAAAAAAGGATAAAAATTATAATAAAGAATCTGCTATTGCTTTAGAAGTGGCTTGTAAGTCTATTTTATACGCGCCATTTTTTATTTGTGAAGCAATCAACGATGCCTTACTCTCTTCTACCTTTTGAGTTTCTTTTGCCTTGTTGTTTTCTTTGTTTTCTGTTTTATTTAAATCATTAGTAGCAACTTGAGCTACATAACTTTGATGTATAGGGTTTATCATTTTAAGCCTCCAGTTCTATTGAAAAACTCTAAGAACTATATCGACACTTAAAAAAATAACTTAACCCCTTTCTTTTAAATAATCAAATAATAATTTTGAAAAACCTAACCCCCCGCTTAATGCTTTACTCATAGTATCATTATACATAGATGAATAAATTTCATCACTTGCATCTTTTCCAAATAAAGAATTTTCTTGTTTTAAAGAAATATCCAAAACGCTTTTGATTAAAAAAGCTTCAAAAGCGTCAGTTTGTTCTTTTAAAGCTTTATCTTCATCATTTAATGCTTGTATATGAGTTAAATCATTTTTAAAAGCACTATCTGCATAGTTTTTGGCAGCCTTGTAGCTATTGTTGTGTTTAGTAATACTTTCATAAAGCTCACTGCTATAGTTTTTACTTGCTAAATAATTATCAACTCTCATCATATCACCTCTAATTCAGCACTAATCGCACCAGCTCTTTTTAGATTTTGCATAATAGCTATGATATCATTTGGTGCTGCTCCAAGTTTATTTAACATTCTAGCTATATTTGCTACTGTTGTTTTATTGTTTGTGATTTTTAAAGTATTAGATACAGGATCTAAAATACCACCATCTTTCATATCGATTTCATTTTGTCCTAAAGCTACGGTATTGTTTGGATCAATTTTTATAGTAATATCTTTATGAGTAATTAATATAGGTTCAACTTCTATATTTACTCCTGCTACTATAGTCCCTGTTCTTTCATCGATGATTACTTTGCTTTCTGGAGTATAAGCTATATCTTGCTCTAATACTCTTGCCATAAATTCAACATGAGAAAATTCTTCAGGTTTTGTTAATTTTATAGTTCTAGAATCTAAAGCCTTTGCTATATCTGTATCAAAAATAGTATTTAGAACTCTTTCTATATTATTAGCAGTTTTAAAATCTGCTTCTTTTAAACTTAAAACCAAATCTTCACTTTGGCTAAAGTTTTGTGGAATTTCTCTTTCTACTACTGCACCATTAATAACATTTGCTGAGGTTGAGTGTGTTCCTGCTGCACCTGGTCTTGGACTAAGTCCACCTATTGCTAAAGAGCCTTGAGCTACTGCATAAATTTCTCCATCAACCCCTTTTAGAGCCGTCATAAGTAAGGTTCCACCTTGTAAAGATTTGGCATCGCCTAAAGAAGCTACACTTACATCAAGCTTATCTCCACTTCTTGCAAAAGCAGGAAGTTTTGCTGTAACCATTACTGCTGCTGTATTTTTTGATTTAATATCGCCTGGGCTAATTTTTACATTCATACCTTGAAGCATATTTGAAATAGATTGTAGAGTAAATTCGCTACTTGTACCATCTCCACTTCCATTTAAACCAACAACCAAACCATATCCTATAAGTTGGTTATCTCTAACACCTACTACATTGGTAAGTTCTTTAATAGTAGCTGCAAAAACGCTTAGACTTAGTGCTAAACTCAAAAATAATATTCTCATCGATTCTTCCTTTAATCTATGTTATTTTCATAAATTAAAGCAAAAAAAGTTCCAAATTTATATAAAGGAGTAAAAACTTAGAGTGGTTGAGCCAAATTTTTTTTCTTTTGTTTTTTGATAATTTTGTATTTTAGCTGGAGTTTTAAAAGTGCTGTGATGTTCTATGATGATGATTTTAACATTTGAATTTTTTATATTTTCTATCAACTTTAAAGTTTTTTCATAAATATCAAAAAAACCTTCTCTAATATCAAAGGGTGGATCAAGATATAAAATAATATCTTCTTTAGAATTTTGAATGATTTGAGGGGTTTTTTTAAAGGTATCATCATTGAAGCAAATGGTGTTTTGATCAATGTTGGAAGCATTTTTTAAAGCGATTTCATAAGCTCTTTTATCTTTTTCTATGGCATAGCTTTTTAAGCAACCATTGCTTCTTGCCTCTAATGCCATTAAAGCGCTTCCTCCAAAGGCTTCTATGAAAACCTTATCTTGTAAAGAAAAACGTAAAACATTAAAAACACATGATTTTACTATGCTTTTGGTGCTTCTTGTGGTATCTAGACTAGGAAGTAAAATTTTTTTGCCTTTATAAATTCCGCTTTCTATGGTGGTGTAAATTTTTTGAGTTTGTTTTTTTGAGTTTGTTTTTTTATCTTCTTTATAATTTTTTAAAAAATCTTTTACACTTTGATATTCTTGTGTTTTATGCATTATTATTTTCTTCTTTGATAAGATTTTTTAACTCTGTTTTGTAAAGATCAAATATCGCATCGATTTTTTCATGACTTTCTTGACGTAATTGCTCTAAAATGGCTTCACATTTTTGATTCATGATTTTTTTCTCACGCATTGCTATTTTATAAGCAATATTTTGCAAACTTGCATTGAAATCATTTAAAGCATTAAGCAATTCTTCCATATTAAAAGGAGGGGTTAAAAAATTCGATTTTTTGTTGATGATAAATTGTGGTTTTTGAGTGTTGATTTTTTCATCACAGACTAAAAAATCACAATCTTTTTTTAAAACTAAAAAATCTTTTAAAGCAATTTCTAAAGTTTTTTCTAAAATTAAATCTTTGCATTCAAGAGCGATTTTCATTGACTAAACTCACTTTTAATTTATGTTTTTTTAAAGTATATGGTACTATACCTAGAGCCAAATTTGCAAGCTCTGCAAAACTTAAAATATAAAAATCTTCAAAATTTCTATTTGAAATAGCTTGTAATTCTTTATAACATTTATCAAACATATAAAAAGAATAAAAATCCTCAACTACTAAAAAATCACAACCACTATCATAAGCATCTAGCATTATAGCAGCAGCACTTTTGAAAGCTAGCTCAGCATTTAAATTTAAAAATCCATAGCCACAAGTTTTGTATTTTCTTTCAAAATCTATTATATTTGCTTTAAGCACTTTAGCAAGCTCTAAAGAACAGCTTGCATTAGAAAATCCTTGGTATATGCCTATATTAAATTGCTCAAAAAAATGTTTAATGTGTTCTTGTTTAAGGTGGTTTAAAAAAACTTTTGGGGTATATTGAATTTTTTCAATTTTACTCATAATTTCATAAGAGCTGTATTCGCAAGCTAAGATATTATCTTCATTCATCATTCTTGAATATTCATCTAAGATATCTTTTGGATCATAATCAATAATAAAATAATTTTTACCCAAAGGTTTTTCACACAGTGTGCTTTCAACACCGACTACGTCTAAAGCATTTTTGATAATATCAAAATAACAAAATAAGTCATTATTGCTATTAGTATAAATTTTATACATTTTAATTCCTTAAAAAATACTTCTTGCAAGGCCTGATTTTACAAGCATAACTTTTAATTCTTTAATGTAAGATTCATAATCAAGCTCATTTGATGAAATAAAATTTTTAAATTTAGTATGATAGTAAATCCCTTTTTCTTCATCTGCGACTAGTTTTAAAAATTGTGGCGCTTTTTCTGGGTATTTAAGTAGCATTTTATAAGCAAATATAAAAAAGCTATCTCCTAGATATTCAGGTAAAAATTCCCTAACTTCACTTGTGTAATATAAAAAATCATATTGTTTATAAAGTTCTATATCGTGTATATCAATAAGTCCTTTAAAAAGCTCTAACTTTTCTAAAAAATCACTTTTGTCCATGATTAAATCTTTGGTTGCTCTTTTGGTATCAAGTGGTTCTATGATGAGTTCTTTTCCAAATTTTTCAATGATATTATTTAAATCTCTTCTTTGTCTAATAGCGACTTGGTTGATTTTAATGCAACTTTCTGGGTTTTCTTCAAAATCAAAATATATATCATCTTTTTTCACTTGCACTAAAATATCATAAACACTTTTAAAATTTTTACTATCATAAACATAAGGTTTATAATAAGCTAAATAATCACTATCTTTATCAAAACGAAAAATTCTTAAAGTTATTTGCATATTTTAATCCTTGGTATTATTTTTCATTATATACATTTTAAACTTATAAAAATTTGATTATTATATAAAATTAAAAGCTTTTTGTATAAAATATTCACATGGATAAAGAAAAATTTATTATCAATGCCTTTGCTAATCCTATCAATGGAGATGATGGGGCAATCATCGATGGATATTGTTATTCTAAAGATTTATTTTGTGAAGACGTGCATTTTAAGCGCTCTTGGATGAGTTTAGAACAAATTGGAGCAAAGGCTATGCTTGTTAATATTTCTGATGCAATTGCTATGAATGCTACGCCAAAATATGCTCTTTTGGGGCTTTCTTTGCCAAAATGTTTAGATATGAAGCAAGTTAAAGCCTTACAAAAAGGTTTGCTAGATAGTGCAAAAGAATTTGGAGTGCAAATTATAGGCGGAGATACTATAGCAGATAGGAAAATTAATATTAGTATAACTATCATTTCTAAAGTGAATAAAAGGGCTATTTTTAGAAAAGGTTTAAAAAAAGGAGATTTACTTGCTTTTAGTGGAAAATTAGGTGAGAGTTTAAAAGGTTTAAATATATTATTTCGCGGTGGAAAATTGCATTCTAAACATCGTTTTATAAAACCAAATTTAAGACAAAAATTTTTTTATGATATAGCAAAAAAAGTTAGAGTAAGTATGGATATTTCAGATGGTTTAAATAAGGATCTATCGAGAATGCTCTTTATAAATCAACTTGGTATAAAATTCCTTAAAAAATTAGATAAATTTAGCTTAAATAGTGCAGAAGAGTATGAAATTTTATTTGCTTTTGATAAAAAACACAAAGCATTTATACAAAATATGGCTAAAAAGCATAGAGTTAAACTAAATATTTTTGCAAAAACAACAACAGGAAGGTATAAATTTTATGGAAGAGAACATCATTTTTAAGCCCTTATATACTTTAAAACACAGCCCGATAAATGTGTATTTTTCAAAAAATAGCAATGATTTTGTAGTAAGAGAAAAGCCTTTGTATGAATTTAGTGGAAAAGGTGAACATTTAATTTTACATATACAAAAAAAAGATCTTAGCACTAGTGAAGCTTTGAGAATTTTAAGCGAGCAAAGTGGTGTTAAAATGAAAGATTTTGGTTATAGTGGTTTAAAAGATAAACAAGGCTTAACTTTTCAATATATTTCTATGCCTAAAAAATTTGAAGAGGGTTTAAAAAATTTTAAACATGATAAGATGAAAATTTTAGAAACTTTTTATCATGATAATAAACTTAGAATAGGGCATTTAAAAGGAAATTTATTTTTTATAAGATTAAAAAAAGTTTCTAAAGTAGATGCTTTAAAAATAGAACAAGCTTTTAAAAATATCCAAGAACAAGGTTTTGCTAATTATTTTGGATATCAGCGTTTTGGCAAATTTCAAGATAATTTTTCACAAGGACTAGAAATTTTAAAAGGCAAAAAAATCAAAAATAAAAAAATGCAAGAATTTTTGATTTCTGCTTTTCAAAGTGAGCTTTTTAATAGATATTTGAGCAAAAGGGTGGAATTGTCATATTTTATTAATGACTTTAGTGAAAAAGAAATAAAACAAATATATGATTTAGATAAAGATGGAATTAAAAGTTTAAAAAATCAAAAGCAGTTTTTTAAACTTTTAAAGGGCGAAGTTTTAGGACATTATCCTTTTGGTAAATGTTTTATATGTGAAGATTTATCAAGTGAAGTAGAAAGATTCAATCAAAAAGATATTAGCGCGATGGGTCTTTTAATAGGCTCTAAAGCTTATGAAGCAAACGAAGGTTTAGCTAAAAAATTAGAAGATGAGATTTTTTCTTTTGCATATGAGTTTAAAGATAAAATGCAAGGTTCAAGACGCTTTATGTGGTCTTATTTGCAAGATTGCAAAAGTTATTATGATGAAGAAAAAGCTCATTTTACTTTGGAGTTTTTCTTGCAAAAAGGCTCGTATGCCACAGTGGTTTTAGAAGAAATTTTACATACAGATATTTTTGAACAAACCCATAATATATAATTAAAAATTGATATTGAGTATCAGTTAAAATTTATCTTTTATAAATTATAATAACAATTATCATTTTTATAAAAAGGAAAGCTCAATGTCAGTTTTGGTTATCGGAGCGGATGAAATAACTCCAATTAAGGCAGTTTTGACAAATCTAGGTGCAAAAAGCATAGAGCACTGGGATGCTAGAAATGAAAATAGGGTAAATAGAAAACCCATTCCACAAAATACCGAATGTATAGTTATGCTTACTAGTTTTTTAAACCATAATACCATGAAAAAAATCAAAACAGAGGCAAAAAAACGCAATATACCTTTAGTTTGTGCTAAACGCAGTGTAAGTTGTGTGTATTGTGAATATTGTAAGGTTTTTGGCCTTGATCAAACCTATGAGTGCGCAAAGAAGGCTTAATATGTTTGGATTTAATGAAAAAGAGGATTTTGTACCTAAAATATTTAGAGATTTAGAGCAAAAAAGTATTAATCGTATTTTTTTAAATTTATACAATTCTTTGGTTGAAGATGAATTGAAAATACCTTATATTTATGCAAAAGAAGCTAGTTGTTTAAGAAATATTTTTGAGTTAAAAATTCAAAATATGAGTGCAGAAAGAGCTTTGAGATTTAATAAAGTGAGGCAATTTTGTCCATATTCTCATAAAATCATCAAGGCATATAAAGAAGGAAAATTAAACAAATTAAAGCTTGAAACAAAGAAACCAAAATATGCTTTAGCTAAATTAATACAAAATGTGTTTTTATCATCTAGTTTTACGTTGCCTTTACAAGTAGCTTTTGAGGCTTTTGTGTATGATAAAATTTGCAAAAGCAATACCAAATCTAAAGTAACAATTTACAAAAACATTATTATTATCAATGAAAAAATGGCGGTTATGCCTTTATTTTATAAAGATAATGATAAAGATATAGAACTTGCTTTGCAATTTATAAAAGATAATTCTTTTGAAAGATTTTATATTGTGTATCCAAGAAATAAAAATTTCACTCAGCATAAAGAAATAAGACATTTTTTATGTGAAAATAATAAAACTTTGCTAAAATTAGTTCCCTATACTATTAATAATCAAATTTTAAGGAGATGTTAAATGTCAATAGCAGTAATTTATGGTAGCTCTATGGGTAATACTGAAAGTGCAGCAAATATGATCGCTCAAAAATTAGGAATTTCTGATGTATTAAATATCGCAGATATTAATGCAGAAAAAATTAATTCTTATGATAAATTAATTTGCGGTACTTCTACTTGGGGAAGTGGTGATTTTCAAGATGATTGGGATGGTTTTGATTTTTCAGCTTTAAATCTTAGTGGTAAAACTGTTGCGGTTTTTGGTATGGGAGATAGTGAAAGCTATTCAGATACATATTGCAGTGCTATGGGAAAACTTGCTCAAGCTTTAAAAGCAGCGGGTGCAAATTTGGTAGGTGCTGTTTCTACAGGTGGTTATACTTTTGAAGCAAGTGAAGCCGTAGAAGGTGATAAATTTGTAGGACTTGCATTAGATAATGATAATCATGAGGATTTAACAGAAAGTAGAATTGATGCTTGGTTAGAGCAAATTAAACCTTCTTTTTCTTAAAAATTAGATGCCTAAAAGGCATCTTTATATTTAAAATTTTCTTTTTTTAGTTTCGCTTAGTATATCTTGTGCTAAAGAATCTACTTCATTTGCAATAGTATTGGTTTGTATAGCTGTTTGAGAATTTTGCTGTGTGAGTTTTTCTATAGTAGCTACTGATTCATTAATTTGACTAATATCATCTGCTTCTTCTTTTATAGCTTCTCCCATATCACTTATAGATTGAGCCAAGATATTAGTATTAGCTTCAATCTCACCTAAAGACTTTTGAGTTCTTTCTGCTAGATTTCTAACTTCATCTGCAACAACAGCAAAGCCACGTCCATGCTCACCTGCGCGCGCAGCTTCAATAGCAGCATTTAGTGCAAGCAAGTTGATTTGCTCAGCTATATCTGAAATTACTGTGGTAACGCTTTTAATATCATTACTTTGTTTTACAACATCTTGCGCTTTAATAGAGATTTCGCTCATGGCTGAGTTCATTTGTTCTAAAGCTCTTGCGCTTTCTTGTAGTGATGAGGTTTGATGAGTGGCATCATTAGTAAGCTCTTGCATACTTTGTTTGAGTGCTTCAGCTTTTTGATTTAATAACTCGCCTTGATTAAGTGATTGTGAGAGCATGTTTTTGATTTCATTTCCAAGCGCATTGATCGCTTTTTCAACATCACCTTTTGGCGTATTGATAGCTGCTGTAAAATCTAAATGCTTGTAACTATCAAACACAGCTTGAATTTCATTTAAATCGCTACCGATTTTTGCTTGTAAGGTAGTAAGCATTTTATTTAAAACTTCTATAAGTTCTTGAATTTGAGGATTATTAGCATGAGAACTAATATGTAAATTAAGCTCACCTGTTTCTATTTTTCTAGCAACATTTACAGATTCTTCAATGGCTTTTGCGTCTTTGCTTAGAGCTTCTTTGATGATATTGATATTTTCGTTAATCTCATCTGCCATTTTTCCAAATTCATCTTGGGTTTTAAGTTTAATAGGATGAGAATGAGCGTCTTTGTGATTTAAATAATTAAAGAAATTATGCAATCCTGATGAAATAATAGCAATTGGTTTAAGATTGTAAGAGATAATCATTCTAATGAAAATCAAAGTAATAAAAATAGCAATTAGAGAAATGATGATTTGTTCCATTAGTGTTTGCTCGGCTGCATCGCTATAAAAATCATAATCAGCTATAGAGCAAATAGTATATTTTGGATTAATACTGCCATTGCAAATTAAAGCTTTAGTTCCTTCTTCCATGGTTTGAACTTTAAAAATATCTTTAGAAAGGGTCTTGTTTGCACCTTCAGGTGTTTTAAAGTAGCTTGAAATAATATCTTTACTAATGTCTGTTGAAGTTAAAATTCTAGATGAGTCAGTGTGAAAAAGATAAGTTCCATCATGAGCTAAAACCGCTGCATGTGAATAAGGTGTTTTGCCTATGGCTAAAACTTCCTCTGAGAATTTTTTCAAATCATAATCAGCTGCAACAACGCCTATAACTTTACCATTTTCCATAATAGGGCTAGCATAAGAAATAGTAGGTTTTTTCATACTAGATGATATATAAGGTTCTGTAACAACTAGCTCTCTTTTTTCTTTAGCTTCTTTGTACCACCCTCTAGCTCTAGGATCATATCCACTTTCTGGGGTTTGATTGTTGCCATTTGATCTAAACATAGATCCATCTTCAAAACCTACATAGGTTAAATCAAAACCTAAAGAATCCCCTATAGATTTTAATAAGCTAGTGTATTGTGCTGAATTTAGATTGTGTTTGTTTTCTTTGATATATTTTGTTAAAGAATCAATCACATTGCGTCTATCACTCGCATATAAATCAAATCTTTTACTTACATCAAAAGCAACTTTTTGCTGAAATTGAACTAGTAGGGTATGACTATTAGATTTAGATTTAACATAGTTAAAAAAACCTAAAACACATAGCAAAACTACGACAAAAATACAAACTAAGAAAGCTATTTTGTTGGAAAAATTACCTAGTAGGTATTTCTTAATGGAAGAGAGCATTTTTTCTCCTTAAAAAGCCAAATTTTGAGGCTTTGTGGTTATGATAATTTATATGATTTTATTCAAAAAATATTTAAAAATTTATAAATATAGTTAATTTTTGTTAAAAAATATTATATTTTAAAGTATTTTTAAATAAAAAATTCTAATTTTTTAGAAAGTAAAATTTTATTGTCAGTATATTTTGCCCATTGTATATTTAAAGTAAAAATACAAGCTTGTGCAAGTTTTGCAAAGGGAAATTTTTCATAGTATATTTTTTCTTGCTCTTTGGTAGCTTTTTGAAAAAGAGCTTTAATTTGCACTCCTTTAATGAGATTAATAATGTTTGTATCTAGTGCTATATTAACTGCTACTTTAGGGGATTTATAGGCAAGTTGAATGTGTTTGGTGTGTTCTTCACTGGCAAAGATTAAAGCTAAATTTTTATCATCAAAAGCATAATAACAACTCGCACAATATACTCCGCCATCATCATCAAGCATGCTCAAACTAAGAAGTTTTTGCGAGTGAATAAAATTTATAATTCTTTCATCCATTATTTTTAGCTTCGATTTTTAAGATTTTTTGATAGCATAAATGGCTTAGGAAAATCACATAAAATACTTGCAAGAATAAACCAAGCAAAGGTATGCTTGATAAAGCAAAAAAGATTAAAGTGATGATTTTAAAGTATAAGGGTGATGAGTTCTTATAAAAATCATCAAAGTTGTTTTTATCCAAGACATTGCTTAATACATCTAATAATAAAAGTTTGTGAAATAAATAATAAAATACTCCATAATAAATTACAATACTAACAAAAGGTATAATCAATAAGAAAGTAGCTACTACAAACAATACGCATGAGATGAGTATAAATTTGAATGTTTTAAGTAAAACTTCTAAAGAATTTACTTCTTTTTGTATGGAATAGTTGTAATATCTTTGATTGATTTTTTTCACAATATAAGGAGTTAAAAAAGAAATTATTAGCATGGTAAAAAACACTGAGGCAAATACCACTATGAAAAATCCACCTATAGCGCTTAAAAATGCAAGTGAAAATTGCACTATAGAAAAGCTAAAAAACCAAGCCATAAAAGATCCGCTAACCACATCTTCTATATAAGAAAAGAATATATCATAACTATAATATACAAGCAAGGCAAAAAGGAATAAACTAATCAAAAATGGCAAGAGAGAAAATTTTAAAAAAGGCTTGCTAAGAAAATCTTGCAAGCTTAGGTATAGTATATTCATTTAATTTGATTGTAATTTTCTTGAAGCTTTTGATAAATTTCTTTATAATCTAGTGTTTCTTTTAAAATTTGATTTAAAACTTCATTATCTTCTGTGCCATTCCAAGTTTTTTTATAAGTACCTTCTTTGTAGCCATTTTCTTGTCTGAATTGATTTAATATATTTTTTCCAATATAGGTTTTATAAAGTTCAAAGAAATTTAAACCACATTTTCTAGCCAAAACAAAATACACGCTTAAAAGTTCACCTAAATCATAATCAAAACCACTACACTTATGGATAATAAGTTCAATATCATTTAAAATTCCATAGATATCTGCTTCATTTGGATTAGAAGTTTCTTTGCAAAAATCATCAAAAAAAGTTACAGAAGAAACTTCTTCTGCTATGAAGTTTTTATCATCGATTTGTTTTTCTTTGTATTCTTCTAAAATTAAACTCAAAATAAAATGCCATATATCTACTATTTCAATGCGTACATTATCCCAATTTGCAGGAGTATGTATGCTTTTCCAGTGTTTCCAAGCAAAAGAATCAATAAGCTCAGCACACTCCATATAAATACATCTTCTAAAACTGATTAATTTACCTTCTTTGGTATAACCATTTTCCCAACCTATACCATTGGTGTCATCATTTAATTTTTGCTGGAGTTCTAGCATGCTTTTTAAAATATCTTTTACTTCCATTTTGTTTCCTTTTTTAAGCATAAAATCCAAATTCTTTATTATCTTCTTCTTTTTCTTCTTTTTGCTTGTTATATTGCTCCCAAATTTCTTCTAATAATTTAGCACTATCTTGGAAAATTTGCTTTTTAATATCTTCAAGATCTGTTTTATTCATTTCTTTGTTTAAGCTTTTATCCATAGTATTTAATAATTCATGTAAAGTGGCTTTTTTGTGTTCTTCATTTTTTGGTTCAGGTAAGGCATTGCCGATTTTCATTGCAGTAGTGATAAGCTCTTTTGGTTTTAAAGTTCCTACTCTTGAGTTTTTCATAAATTCATCGATTTGAGGTTGTACTTTAGCTACCGCTTCTTTTATTTCTTCAATTTCTTCTTGTGAAAGTTTGGTTCCATTGTATGAGAATGAAAAACCAAATTGATTTCTAAGGCTTAAAGAAGCTGAGTTGCCATCTTTGTCTAATTTTGCCTCTTTTTTATCATACATAGAAAAAGAAAGATGGTTACCATTTTTTGTTTTAATATCCATAGAAAAATTTTGAGAATTATAACTAGAAATTTGCATAACATTCCTTTCAAGTCAAGATAAAGCTATATCGTCAAAATAACTCAATCTTAAACAAATTTGCAAAGTTTTTATACTTTGCAAATTTCAAATATTAGGGAGATAAACATTTTAACATTAAGTCTTTAAATGCTCGTTAAATCCCAAAATAATTTTAATAATTTTTCATTTTTTGCACATATTAAAATTTGCTTTTTATTGTGTGTTTTTTTGCATGCTTTTAAAGCTTGTTTTAAATGTTCTTTTAAAGAAAAAATCAACCCAAAGGCAATGGCTTCTTTATCTAAGCCACCTAAAATATAAATCAAAGGCATACGCATAGATTTAGAAACATCAAGCTTTGCTTGTTCATTAATAGTGGTTTTAAAATCAAATTTGCTAGGATGTTTAAACTTATAAGCTAAAGCAAGATCTAAAAACTCATCTAAATGGTTTAATTTTTTTCCACTAATAAATGGATAGATAAAATAAAATAAATCTAAGATATTATTACTAATTTTGCTTTCATCATCATAATTTTCTTGTATAAAATTATAATATGTTTTAAATTGCTCTTGATAATTTTGCACTAAAGTCATAGCCATTTTGGTTTTTGCGAAATTATTTAAAAAAACTTTAGGATTAGCTTCAAAACTAAAATCTAAAAAATTAATCTTTGTATCATTTTGATAAAAAATCCCACTAATTTCACTTTCTAAATCCAGTAAGATATTATCTGAATCAAGCTCATTGTTAGAACTATTATGGACTATTTTATCATCTAATATAATAGAAAAATCATTATAAGCAAATTCATTACTCATAGGTTTTTCATAAAAACCAAAATCATCCCAAAAATTCTCTTCACTGCAAGCAATACAGCCATGTCCTGCAGCTACTGGCCAAGAGGTTTTGGAGTTAAATTTAACTTTAGGGCAGTTATTGTAAGCATAAGGTCCTTTGCAACCTACTTTAAAAAGACAATAACCTTGTTTTATATTTTCATCATCAAAACTTTGAGCAAAATTTCCTGCTTCAAATTTAGCTTTTCTTTCACATAAATCATGCAAGCATTTTCCATAAAGAGCTAAAGGCCTATTTTGCTCATCTAAAGCCATGTCTTGTTCAAATAATATATAAAAGCAAAGCGCTGCGATGATATTTACATCACTTGGAGGACAACCTGGTATATTGATTACTTTTTCTTCTAAGACTTTAGAAATTCCTATGCTTTTGGTAGGATTTGGATGTGCAGCTTGAATTCCTCCATAGCTTGAGCAAGTTCCCATAGCAAAGATTGTTTTAGCATTTTTAGCACATTTTTGTAAAATTTCATACCCATTTTCACCATGTGCTCCTATAGTTAGATAAAAAGGATCTATAGCACAAACCCCACCTTCAACGGCCAAAAGAAAATCTTTTTTTTCTAAAACTTCCTCTAAATGTGATTCTGCTTGATGTCCGCTTGCGCTCATAAAGGTTTCATGGTATTCTAAAGAAATGAAATCAAAAATCAAATCTAAAAAGTCAGGCAATGAAGTTCTAAGCAAACTCTCGCTACACCCTGTGCATTCACTTAAATGAAGCCATATGAGACTAGGCGGGGTATGAAGTTGAAAATATCTATGCGCTAAAGGGCTAAAATCATTTGGTAAACCTAAAATTTTAATAATGGAATTTACAGCCTCTAATGAGATATTTTTTTCTTCTTTGTGTGAGTTTTCCAATAGAGCGATTTTACGTTCTAATATGCTTTTTAATTCTTCATTGCTTAAAGACATTTTTTAACCTTTGGTTATTTGTATCATATTTAAAAAATCATTTGCATTTAATGCAGCTGAACCTATTAACACTCCATCGCAATTTTTTAAAGCACAAATTTCTTTAATATTGTTTTGATTAACACTTCCACCATATAAAAGCTTAGCGTTAGTAAATTCTCTTAAAAAATTAAGTATAGTGTTAATATCATCAAGATTAGCACTAACTCCTGTACCTATAGAATAAATAGGCTCATAAGCTATGATAAGTTTTTTATAAGATAAATCAATATTTTCAATTTGTTTTTTTAAAAAGTCTAAGCTTTCGTTAGCATTCTTAGTTTCTAAACTTTCGCCTATGCAATAAATAATATTAAAATCAAGATTTTTTGCAAAATCAAATTTAGCCCTTAAAAAACTTTCATCTTCCTTTAAAGCTCTTCTTTCAGAATGGCCTATTAAAACGCTTTTGATATTAAATTCTTCTAAGTGAATTTTACCTATTTCTCCAGTATAAGCTCCATTTTCGCAAGGGTAGAAATTCTGCGCGCCTTGTTGAAATGAAAAATTGTCTTTTAAGAAAGCTATGCTAGGAGGGAAGATGAAAACTTCATCTTCTTTGTTTAAGTTTTGGTTTAATTTTTGAGCGTAAAGTTCAAAGCTTGATCTTGTATGATTACACTTTAAATTTGCTGCAAAAATCATTCATTATCCTTTATAGTTAAAGGTTTTACACCAGGAAGTTCTTTTCCTTCTATAAGCTCTAATGATGCTCCACCACCGGTTGAAATGAAAGTCATCTCATCAGCATCGCCTGCTCTTGCTACAACATCAGCAGTATCGCCACCACCTATTACAGTTGTTGCGTGAGATTCGCTAATATAATGGCTCATTTTAATGCTACCTTTTGAGAATTTATCGATTTCAAAAACTCCCATAGGTCCATTCCACCATATAGTTTGAGCATCAGAAAGTGCTTCTTTAAACAATCTTACACTAGCAGGACCTATATCAAGTCCCATCCAACCTGCGGGAATTTCTTGCACAGGAGTGTATTTCATCACTGCTTCTTGAGAGCAAGTTTGTGCTGCTGTAACATCCACAGGAAGATAAATTTTCACCCCTAGATTTTTACCTTTGAGTAAGATTTTATTTGCTTCTTCAATTAAATCTTCTTCTAAGAGAGAATTTCCTATATCATAACCTTGAGCTTTTAAGAAAGTAAAGGCCATACCTCCACCTATGATGAGCTTATCTACTTTTGGAAGTAAGTTAGTCAAAGCTTGTAATTTACCGCTCACTTTAGAACCACCCACTACAGCTACAAAAGGACGCGCAGGGTGTTTGATAAGATTACTTGCAAATTCTATTTCTTTTTGGAGTAAAAATCCCGCACCTTTGTTTGCATTATCAAAGTATTTTGTAATAGCTTCAACGCTAGCATGGGCTCTATGGCAAACCCCAAAAGCATCATTAATATAAACATCAGCCATAGAAGCAAGTTCTTTAGCTAAGTTTTCATCATTCTTAGTTTCACCTTTTTCAAAGCGTAAATTTTCTAAAAGTAAGATTTCACTTGATTTTAATTCACTAGCTTTTTTCTTTGCATCCTCGCCTATAACATCTTTAGCCATAATGACTTCTTTAGCCATTAAACGTGCAAGTCTTTTTGCAACCGGCTCTAAAGAATATTTTGAAGCTATTTCTTTTGGACGCCCTAAATGTGAAGCTAAAATAACCGCACAGCCATTATCTAAACAATATCTTATAGTAGGGATAGCCGAGCGAATACGACGATCATCGGTAATATTTAAAAACTCATCTTGAGGAACATTAAAATCACATCTTATAAATACTTTTTTCTTTGCAAGATCAATATCTTTAATCGATAAAATACTACTCATCTTAAGCCTTTGCCACAAATACTGCCATATCTACTAAGCGAGAAGAATATCCCCATTCATTATCATACCAAGCAACCACTTTAACAAAATCATCACAAATTACTTGGGTTAAATCACTTGCTACAATCGCACCATAAGAGCAAGTTATAAAATCACTTGAAACTCTTTCTTCATCATCTACTAATAATATACCTTTTAAATTGCTAGCAGCTGCTTTTCTAAAGGCTTCATTGATTTCTTCTTTACTTACTTTTTTCTTTAAAGTTGCAGTTAAATCCACAGTTGATACATCAGCTACAGGCACACGCATGCTTTGACCATGTAATTTTCCATCAAGCTCAGGCATAACAAGCTTCATAGCTTTTGCTGCACCAGTTGAAGTAGGGATGATATTTTGTGCAGCAGCGCGTGATCTTCTTTTATCTCTTGCTTTTGCATCAATAATGCTTTGTCCGTTTGTGTAAGCATGTATAGTTGTCATTAAACCTTTTTCTATGCCAAAATTATCTTGTAAAACTCTACAAATTGGACCCAAACAGTTAGTAGTACAACTTGCATTTGAGATGATGTTTTCGCCTTTATATTCGTGAGCATTTACCCCTAAAACATAAGTTGGAGTTTTATCTTTTGCAGGTGCACTCATGATAACTTTTTGCACCCCATGATCTAAAAATCCTTGACATTTTTCCATAGTTAAGTGTGCACCAGTGCACTCTAAAACAATTTGTGCACCATATTTTGCAAAGTCTAAATCCGCTACATTTCTGCTTTTTAAAACTTTTATTTTTTTATTATCAATTATTAAATCATCACCTTCATTTTCAACACTACCATCATATACCCCATGAACGGTGTCATATTTAAAAAGATATTTAGTAAGCTCTATATCAGTAGTATCATTAATCGCTACAAGTTCGATATCATCACGCTTCATAATAATTCTTGCAACACATCTTCCAATGCGTCCAAAACCATTTATTGCAACTTTTACAGCCATTTTCATTTCCTTTTTATGATTAAGTAGGTAAAATTCTACTAAAAAAAGGTTAAATTTTAATGAAAATCGCACTTTTTGGTGGCAGTTTTGATCCACCCCATTTAGGGCATAATGCTATAGTCTTTAATGCACTAGCAAATTTAGAGCTTGATAAACTCATTATTATGCCTACTTTTATTAGCCCTTTTAAGCAAGAATTCACCGCAAATGAGCAAAGACGCTTAAAATGGTGTGAGATGATTTGGGGAGGTTTGGAAAAAGTTGAAATTTGTGATTTTGAAATAAAAAAACAAAGACCTGTACCTAGTATAGAAAGTGTTGATTTTTTGTATAAGCAATATGAAATTTCTAAGTTTTATCTTATTTTGGGAGCTGATCATTTACAAAGTCTTGAAAAATGGCATGAATTTGAAAGATTACAAAATTTGGTAGAATTTGTTGTAGCTAAAAGAGATGGTATTTTTATACCAAAACATTTTAAAACTTTAGATACTAAAGTAAATATCTCTTCTTCTTTTATAAGAGAAACCTTGCAAACATCGCAAGTTTGTGAGCAAATCAAAGAAGAAGTTAAGCTTTATTATTCTAAATTTAAAAATATTTAACAAAAGGAAAATAATGCAAGAAAGAATTAATAATATAGTGCAGATTTTAGATGATAAAAAAGCGGATTTAATAGAAACTTTTGATATGCAAGATAAGGATTATTTTGTTAAATTTGTAGTGATTGCTACTACTATGGGAGAAAGACATGCGCTTTCTTTGATTGATGATTTAAAAACCAATCTTAAAAGTAAGGGTGAAGAGTTTTTAAATATAGAAAGTAGTGAAGAATGGACTGTACTTGATTTAGGTGATATTTTAATTCATTTAATGAGTGAAACTTATAGAGCAAAATATAATATAGAAGAATTTTTAAAAAGTCTAAATAAAGAAAATCAAAATTAGGATTAAGATTTGGATAATCTAATCACTGAATTATCAGATTTAGCTAAAGAATATTTTGAAAATTCAGAATTTGAAAAATGTGATGAGGTTTTAAGTGAACTTATAGCTTTTTGCAAAGGCGAGGTTACGCTTGCTCAAGATGGTAAAATGATTTTTATAGATGATGAGGACAAACATCGTTTGCTTTTAGAAGCTTACCATAATAGAGCGTTTTGTAGATTTAATTGTTTGAAATTTCAAGAAGCGCTTAAAGACGCAACCATAGCTGTAGAATTTGATCCTAGTAATGTATTTTTATTTAATCTTTTGGGCTTGTGTAATTTTAAATTAGATTTATTACAAGAAGCACTTTTGGCTTTTAATAAAACTATAGCACTGGATAATACATATTATTTAGCATATTTTAATAGAGCTAGGGTTTATATACTTTTAGATGAACATGCAAAAGCTTTAAAAGATTTGCAAATTTGTATTGATTTAGCTCCAGAATATTATATAGCTTATTATACTAGAGCTATTGCCCTGCTTAGTGTTGATCCAAAACAAGCTTTGATTGATTTTAAAAAGTCTCAAGATTTAGGCTTTGAATCTTCGCAAATTTTTTATTATCAAGGTGTAGCTTATGAGAATTTAGAAGATTATCGAAAAGCTATAGAATTTTTACTAAGATGATTGAGCAAGATGAGAGTTTTGCTGATGCATATTATAAAAGGGCTAATAATAAACGCAAGGTTGATGATTTAGAAGGAGCTTTGCAAGATTGCTTAAAATCCATTGAACTAGACAATGAAAATGCAATGGCATATTTGATTTTGGGACATATTTATAAAGATTTAGAAAAGATAGAATTATCAATAGATGCTTTTAAAAAATCAATCGATTTAGATGAAAATTTACAATATCCATGTTTTGCATTGGCTAGGGTTTTGTATGATTTAAAAGATTATGAACAAGCTTTGAAGTATTATGATAAAACAATTGAGCTTTATGAAGAATACGCTCAAGCATATATTAATAGAGGTAATACTAAAATTAATCTAAAAATGATTGAAGAGGCTATAGAGGATTTTGACTTAGCAGCTAAATATTATCAAGAAAGAGTAAGAAAGCATGATTTTACTCCATCAGAATTAGCAGAGCTTGAACACGCAGTCCCTTATGGTTTTTATCATTTGGGCAATAGTTTATATAAAATAGACAAATATGATGAAGCTTTGATAAGTTATGAAAAAGCCTTAAAATATCAAAAAGAATACCCTGATGTGTTTTTTAATAGGGCTTATTTAAAATCTGATCTTGAAAAATATGAGGAAGCTTTAGAAGATAGCGAATTAGCTGTTAAATATTATAAAAAGCAAAATAATACTCAAGATTATGTTAATTCTCTTTCTCAAAGAGCTTGGATTAAAAGTAAACTTGAAAGATTTCAAGAAGCTATGGATGAATACAACGAGCTTATAAAAACATATAAAGATTATATTGATTTAAAAGATGTATTATTTGAAAGAGCATATTGTGCAAAAGAACTTGAATCTTATGAAGAATTAATGGCTTATTGTAATGCAGCGCACAAGGTGGATAAAAATAATTTTAAACTTTATTTTTGGCGAGGAATTGCTAAATATAATTTAAGCTTAGAAGAAGAAGCTATAGAAGATTTAGATAAGGCTTTAAAAATTGATAAAAATCATAATGGAGCAAAGTATTATAAGGGACTTTGTTATGAAGATCTTTATATGTTTGAAGAAGCGATAAAATGTTATGATAGTGTGATTTTAAGTAATGAAGAAGATGATGAATCATATTTTCATAGAGCAAAATGTAAAAGAAATCTTGAAAAATACAACGAAGCCTTAAAAGATATCAATGAATGCTTAAAAATAATTGATGATATTGGGGAGTACTGGATAGAAAAAGCACAAATTTTAAGCTTTTTAGGAAAATATGATGAAAGTTTTGAAGCAGCAAAAAAAGCAAGTGAGCTTGAACCAAAATCACATGAATGTTATCATTTTATGGGTGCGGTTAAACTGTATTCGCAAGATTTTAAAGAAGCTATAAAATATCTTAATATGGCTTTAAATTTAGATGAAAGTCAAAATTGGACACATTATTATAAGGCAGAGTGTTTAAGAAATTTAGGTGATTTTCATGATGCATTGCAATGTTATGAAGATTGTTTAAAGATAGCAAATGAAAATACCGATGCTTTGGTGGGAAAAATTCAGTGTTTAGAAGAGTTAAAAGAATACGAGCAAGCTTTAGAGTGTGCTAAAGAATTATTAAAGCTTGATGAAGAAAATGAGTTTGCATTAAAAAATCAAAATATTTTAATGCAAAAATTAAAACAACAAAATAAAAAATGGTGGCAAATTTGGAATTAAATTAGAGTTTGTTGATGTATTCTTCAATCTCTTTTTTGATTTTGTCTTTTTTGTCTTTTAAAGCTTGTTTTTTATTTTTATATTCTGTTTTGTTCATATAATCTTTTTGTTTTTTTAATTCTTTTAACTCTTGTTCGATTTTTTTTATCTCTTGCTCTTTAAGTTTTTTAGCCTCTAATTTTTTATCATAAAAAAGAGGATCTTTTGCACAATCAGCCTGAACTTCTTTTAAAGCTAATTCTAAACTTGAAGCTTTTTCTTGATGATTATAATTTTTAGCATAAGCTATTTCTTTTTGAATTTGCTCTATTTTAACCTCACATTGTGTGGAAAATGCAAATGAGCAAAGTGTAAGTAAAAACAACAACTGTTTCATAGTTTAAACCTTTCTTTTTTGATATTTTAGTTTGCTATATTAAATAATTTATTTGCTGTTTTTAATGAAAATATGAGTTTTGAAAAAAGTTATTTGACCTTTTATATTAATGTCAAACTCCAAAGGGATAAAAATCAAAGATGAGTTATTGTTAAGTTTGTAGCTTAATTGCGAATTTTCCTGGTAGTTTTTTAATATTTTGTCAAAATTTTCAAGCTTTAAAAGTTCTTTTTCTTGAAGTAAAAAATACAAGGTATTATCATCAATTTTCATAAAATATTTAAAGTCACTTGAATCAGCAATAAAATCAAATAATACTTCATCATAATTTTCTTTTAATTTGGAGTATTTTGGATGAAATTTTTTGGACATATTGTGAAATTCTATCTTTTGTGGTTTTAAATGAGTTAAATTATAAGTTTTTAAAAAATCATCAAAACTATAATTGTTGTTATAATTTTTATTAAGATTGTGCAAAGTGTTTTTGATACTTTTAATTTGATTATAATATTGCCTGCTTTGAATATAGTCAAGATTTAAAGAATGTATAGAGTTTTCTAATTTTTGCAATTGATATTTTTGTGAAGAAAAGCTTATGTAATTTGCAAAAAATCCTAAAAATAGTGCCATAAGTGCAAGTAGATAAAAAGAAAATTTTAATGCTATTTTTTGTTTAAACACGCTTAGATAATTTGCTATCAATAGCCATAAATTTAAAGCTAATACTGCTAAGCGTTCTGGCGTAAAGCCATATTGTGTAATTCTAATTATAATAGCATAAAATACGAAAATATTTAGTGATAGTACCACAATAAAAAAGGCATAAAGTAATGATTTTTTGATTTTATAAAAAGATAAATTTATCCAAAGATTAATTAATAAAAAACTACCAAACCAAAGACATAAATGAACTATACTAAGATTTTCTAAAAGACTAAATAACGCCCCTAAACCATAAGCAAAAAGCATAATAATATATAAAACACTAAAAGTATTTAGTATAAAAACAAAAATTTTATGAAAATTGTATGAAGTAAAATTGCCAAGTAAAAATAAAGAAAAAATTCCAGCACTACAAAGCCATAATGATAAAACACAAGAATCTAACATGCTTGAAGAAATATCAAATAAAAAATCAAATGAACCATAAAATATAGCCAAAAATATACCAAAAATGAACCAAAAGCTTATACTAAAAGAAATGGCAGCTAAAAAATGATGAAAATAATTAAAATTATATAATTTTCTTGCACATACTAAAGCTATAAGAGCTGTTGTTAAGGAAATATACAAAGAATTATTAGTAAAAAATATTAAATAATTTTCTATACCATCTTTAAAAATAAAATTTAAAAATATATAAAAAATTAGCCCAAAAAATCCAACCCATAAATTTTTCAAACTTTTATAATTTTGTATTAAATTGCTTTTTGATTCAGTGAATGTTTCACAAAAAATTATAAATAGGGTTAAAAGTAAAAAAATACTAGTTTGGTATGAATCATAAAAAAAATGCTACAAAAAACCAAAAACATAAATAAAAAATAACTCCAAGTGGATGATTCAATAAAGCTAGATAGCTAGAATTAATAAATTTTTTAAACATGAATATTTTTTATTTTGTTAAGTAAAATTGATATAAATCCTTCAAAGTCAGGTAAATTTAAATCCTTAATTTCTCTTTGCTGTTTTCCCCACATGCATTCAGGAAAAAACCCATCTTCTTTAAAACGTGCCATAACATGAAAATGCACTCTTGGTACATAGTTTGCAAAGGAAGCTATGTTGATTTTTTCTGGGTTATAGTACTCTCTAAGGCTTAATTCACAAGCTAAAACATATTGAAAAAGCATATTTTGCAAAAAGGCTGGGCAATCACTTAATTCTCTGTAATTTTCTTTAGTAAAAATTTTCACCCAAGGAATTTGAGAATTTTCTTTTTCTATAAATAAATAATCATTTTCATAAATCATACTAACCCTTAAGAAAAGACTAGGATTATTCCTAGTCTTTTGATTATTTTTTTGGTCCTATCATTTTTGTAGGATCTACAAATTTAGCAAAGTCTTCTTCACTTACCAAGCCAAGCTCCATAGCACTTTCTTTTAAAGAAATACCTTTTTTGTGAGCATTTTTTGCTACTTTAGCTGCATTTTCATAGCCAATGTGTGGGTTTAATGCAGTCACTAGCATTAAAGAGTTATGTAAATTATGATCTATTTTTTCTTTATTTGGTTCTATACCAACAGCACAGTGGATATTAAATGAATGCATAGCATCAGCTAATAAATCAAGGCTTTGTAAAAAATTATAAATAATCACAGGTTTAAAAACATTAAGCTCGAAATTTCCTTGGCTTGCTGCAAAACCAATAGCTGCATCATTTCCCATAACTTGCACTGCAACCATAGTTAAAGCCTCACATTGAGTAGGATTAACCTTACCTGGCATGATAGAACTTCCTGGTTCGTTCTCAGGTATGTTTAACTCTCCAAGACCACATCTAGGGCCACTTGCTAACCATCTAATATCATTTGCTATTTTCATTAAATTTGCAGCTAAGCCTTTCATAGCTCCATGAGTAAAATTAATAGCATCATGGCTTGTTAGTGCATGGAATTTATTTGGACTTGAAACAAATTTAGTACCTAAAAGCTTGCTTAGTTCTTCACTTACTTTTTCACTAAGTTCTGGATGCGCATTCAATCCTGTACCAACAGCTGTCCCGCCTATCGCAAGCTCTCTTAATGTAGGTAAAGAAGCGATGATTTGCTCTTTTGAGTGAAGTAACATAGAAAGATATCCACTAAATTCTTGAGCAAGGGTAAGTGGTGTAGCATCTTGAAGGTGAGTTCTTCCTATTTTAATAATTCCTTCAAATTCTTTTACTTTTTTTTCAAAAGTTGCAATAAGCTCATCTAAAGCAGGGATAAGTTTTTTTTCTACTTGCTCTACTGAAACTATACTCATAGTAGTTGGAAAAGTATCATTTGAGCTTTGGCTCATATTTACATGATCATTAGGATGAACAAGTTTTTCTTTTCTAAAATCTCCACCCATAATTTCAGTAGCACGATTTGCTATAACTTCATTCATATTCATATTGCTTTGTGTGCCTGAACCTGTTTGCCATATTGCTAGTGGGAAATTATCGTCAAATTTTCCTGCTACAATTTCATCGCAAGCTTGCACAATAGCATCTTTTTTAGCATCATCTAATTTGCCAAGTTTGTTATTTACTAAAGCCAAAGATTTTTTAAGATTTGCAAAAGCATAAATTAAAACTTTTGGCATTTTTTCGCAACCAATTTTAAAATTTTCAAAACTTCTTTCAGTTTGCGCACCCCAATATTTGTCATTAGGAACTTTAATCTCTCCCATAGTATCGTGTTCGATTCTATATTCCATGGCTTTTCCTTGTAATAAAATAAGATATGATATTTAAGCCAAATAAACCCTAAAGTTTGCTTATAATTTAAGAAGTATTTATAAAATTTTTGAAAAAAAGTGTAGTTTTTTTAAAAACTACACAAAATATTTATTCTACGGTAACACTTTTTGCTAGATTTCTTGGCATATCCACATCATTGCCAAGTCTTATAGAAACTTCTAAAGCAAGAAGCTGTAAGATCACCATCATTTCAAAAAATTCACACATATAGTGTTCTTGTTTTGAAGTTCTTATAAAATCATCACTTAAATCAAAATCAAGTGGAGAAATAGCAAGTAAAGTAGAATCCCTTGCAGCTAATTCTTCTACATTTGATTTGGTTTTTTCATAAAGACAATTTTGCGGCATTAATGCAACGGTAAAAAGCTCACTATCTGCTAGAGCAATGGGTCCATGTTTCATTTCACCTGCCGGATAGCCTTCAGCATGTAAGTATGAAATTTCCTTTAATTTTAAAGCCCCTTCTAATGCTAGTGGATAAAATACATCTCTTCCTATAAAGAAAAAGCCGTGGCCATGTAGGTATCTTTTTGAAATTCTATGCACTTTTTCATGTAAGTTTTGTTCAACTTTAACTATACTTGGCAAGCTTCTTAAAGCTTTGATTTCTTTACTCATATCTAAATTTGCTTTTTGTGCAAGATAGATTGCAAGCATCCATAAAGTAGCTACTTGAGTAGCAAAAGCTTTAGTTGAAGCCACACCTTTTTCAATGCCCGCTCTAGTAAGTAATGATATATCAGCCAAACGCACGATATTAGAATTATCCACATTACATATTGCTAAAGTTTTAACTCCTTGTGCTTTTGCTATTTTTAAAGCTTCAAGTGTATCAGCTGTTTCACCGCTTTGAGAGATTACTATAAAAAGAGTATTTTTACCTATAATGGCTTCTCTGTATCTAAATTCACTTGCTACTTCAACTTTAGTTTTAATCTTTGCAAGTCTTTCAAGTAAATAAGCCCCACTTAATGCCGCATGATAGCTTGTGCCACAAGCACAAAGTGTAATTTCATCTATGTTTTGTAAAAGAGTTTCATCTATATCTTCAAAAACAATCTGCTCACCTTGCAAGCGTCCCATTAAAACTTCACCTAAAACTCTACTTTGCTCATAAATTTCTTTTTCCATGAAAAATCTATAACCATCTTTTTGAGCATAACTTTTATCTTGACTTAAAGCTACAAAAGTAGGTTGTATGCAAGCTTGATCATGGCAAATTTTGCATTCGTTTAAATTCACATATCCATAATCTCCATCTTCAAGATAAGCTACTTTATCCACTAAAGAAACTAAAGGCGCATCACTTGATGCAAAATAATATTCATTTTCATTGCCATTTTTTCCGATGATGAGTGGCACTGCATTTTTGGCAAAATAAATTGTATTCGGATCTTTTTTACTCACAAGTAAAATTGCAAAAGCACCTTTTAGCTCAGCTATAGTCTTTTTAAAAGCTTCAAATGGTCCTAAATTACTTGCATAGTATTCAAATAAATGTACAATAACTTCAGTATCGGTTTGACTTAGAAAATTAATACCTTCTTGTGTGAGTTTTGTTTTTAATTCTTGGTAATTTTCTATGATTCCATTATGTATTACACAAGAGTATTGTCCTAAATGTGGATGAGCATTTATTTCAGTTGGTTTTCCATGGGTTGCCCAACGCGTATGACCTATAGCAAGCCCAAAGCCATCACTATTAAAATTAGCAGTTTTATTAGCTAAATTTTCTAATTTTCCAACCGCTTTAAAAAAGTCTAATTCCCCATCTTTCATTACTGCTATACCAGCACTATCATAACCTCTATACTCAAGCTCTTTTAGGCCTTCTAATATGATTTTTTTCTTTTCTTTAGTTCCTATATAACCTACTATTCCACACATCTTTTACTCGCTTATTAGTGATTTAAGAATTTGATCTTTATGATCTTGCAAGCTTTCATTTTTATGCAAAATCAAAACATTTCGCGTTCTTTCTTTTATGGTTTGAATTTTTGCTGCGCTTAAGATAATATCATATCTTACAAGCACATCCATCACATAAGCCATTAAACCTTTTTGATCTTTTGTGTTTAAGGTTATTTTGGCATAGCTTTTGGAATAATTCATGTCTAATTTTAATTCATCTTTTTTAATGTTTGGTTTTTTTGCCTTTTTTTGTACTTTTAAATGCAATTTAGAATTTAGTAAATTTTCTAAACTTTGTTTTTGAGTATCGCTTACTATATCTGAATATTCAAATTTCAAATAAACTTTTTCATCAAATAATTCAAAAAAACTCATAAAAATTAAATTCAAAGAACTTAAAGTATTGAGTATATTTTCAAGATTGTTTTTTCTATTCATTATAAGCTCTAGGGTAAAATTATCTTGATTATCAAGCCAAAAAGTAAAATTTTCTTTTTGTGCAATTTGTGCTATTTTAATGATTTTTTCAAAACTATTTTTTATAAAAAAGAGATTAGATTTAATATGAGTGATATTATCTTGAGTTTGCTCATCAAGATCTAAAAAAGCCTTACTTCTTTTTAGAGTTTGTTCTTTTTTTACTCTTCTTTGGCTCTCATCAATTAAATTTTCATCCTCAAAGCCTTCTAGCGCATTTTGAAACAATCTTTCTAAACTTTTATAATAAAAATGATTTTCTATACCTAAAGCTTTAGCATTGCAAAAAGATAAAAGATGTAAGGTTTTTAAGGTATTTATATCATTTAATTTGGAAATAAAATTTAAAACAATAGTAGAATTATAAATATCTTCTTTTTCTATAATGTCTTTAAAAGCGTTAAAATTTTTATACAATCTTAAGCCAAAATCTAAAAGTTCATTATCAACTTGGAATTTTCCTACATAAGCCCTGTAAATATTTGCTAAAGAAATTTCATTTTCTTCATGAATAGCACTTAAAAGTATGGTGAGTTTTATTATTAAAAGTGTATTTTCATCAAAATCATAATCTTTTTCTTCAAAGCATTTTAAGCAAAGTAATGCTCTATCTAATGCGCTATAAACACCTTCTTCTTCGAGTAAAAATTTACTTTGAGTAAGAGGTTTGCAAAAATCTTTTAAAATATTAGCATCGGCAAGAAGTTTTAAAAGAGCAAAAGAATGCTTTCTTTCTAAAATTTTCTTGAATAATTCTAAATTTTCATCTTTATTTTCGGCTCTTTTTAATGCAAAAATGAGTTTGATATCAAAATTATAATCTTTATCATCTAATTTTAAAAGTTGATTTAATATCAAGCTTAGGTTTTCACTTTTGTTAGAATAAGTAAAAAAGCTATCTTGTGTTTCATAAAGTTCATTATCTTTATAGTGTTTTTCTTGAATACACCTTGCTAAAAATTGCGTATAAATTCCACAAGTTTGCATACATTGCATAGCTTTTTGAATAAGTATGGATTTAAGATCTAAATTTTTCTTTTCTTTCTTTTGCATTAAGTTAGCAAGTTCTTGTGAATTTTGTATTAAAAATAAATTAGTATTTTTACCTTCTAAAAGATTCATTGCGCATTTAAGTGAAAATAAAAAATCACTTGCAAGTTTAAATTCACTTAATTCTTTTTCGTTGATAAAATTAAGCATATAATTTTTAGGAGAATCTTTAAATAATATACTTAAGTTTTCTATATCAAGTTGCTTATCTAAACCACCAAAATTTTTATTAATGTCAAATTCTTGCTTGATTAAAGGTTGATGATATGGGTTAAATTCTTGCAAGATTTTCAAAGCAAATTCTTCTTTTAACTCATCTTGAGCTTGAGAAATTTTTTCTTTGATTTGTTTGAATAAAATTTTAGAACCGCAAATATAACGATATTGTAAAATATTTTGTTTTAGCTCATTTTTGGCTATATTGTAAAGTCCATTTATTTCACAAATTTGATAATTGATATTTAAATTAATATCATTTAAAGAAGTAATAAATGCTTTCATTAAAGGCTTGATATTATAAGCTTTTATATCTTTATAAATAAGTAATAAATCAACATTTTCTTTTATACTTAAATTCATTTTAGCATATTGTTTAATAGCGATAATACAAAAAGGGAATTTATCATTATGTGGAAAATAATCATCGAAAAAATCATTCAAAACAAGCTCGTAAACATCTTCTATAAAACGATCAATTTCTTTAGAGTGGTAAAAACTAAACGAGCCTTGTTTTAAAAAAAGTCTGGAGCAATAAGCTTCATAATCTTTTAAAGAATTTTTTAATTTTTGAATTTTTTGCATATTCATTTTTGATAATAATCCCTTTATTTTGATTTTTAATATCATACCAAAAATACTTTGTATTAAATTTTAAGTAAGTAGAAACTATAATTGTAATTTAAAATTAAAAAATGGTAAGAATATGCAAACAATTATAGAAAAACTAGAAAAACAAGAAAGATTAAATGAAGAAGAAGCTAATAAACTTTGGGATTTAGAGCTTTTTACTTTAGGCAAATATGCACAAAGAATTCGAACTAATTTGCATGGTAAAAAGGTTTATTTTAATATTAATCGCCATATTAATCCTACAAATATATGTGCTGATACTTGTAAATTTTGTGCTTTTTCAGCACATAGGAAAAATCCTAATCCTTACACTATGTCGCACGAAGAGATAATGAAAATAGTCGATGAAACAGTTTTAAGAGATACCAAAGAAATTCATATTGTTTCAGCACACAATAAAAACACTTCATGGCAGTGGTATTTGGAAATTTTTAAAATGATTAAAGAAAAATATCCATTTTTACATATTAAAGCCCTAACTGCTGCTGAGATTGATTTTTTAAGTAGGGCTTTTAATATGAGCTATGAAGAAGTGATAGAAAAAATGCTTGAATATGGCGTTGATTCTATGCCAGGTGGTGGGGCTGAAATTTTTGATGAGGAAGTTAGAAAAAAAATTTGTCATGGTAAAGTAAGTAGTGAAAATTGGTTGAAAATTCACAAACTTTGGCATGAAAAAGGCAAACAAAGTAATGCTACTATGTTATTTGGGCATATAGAAAGTAGAGAAAATAGAATTAATCACATGATAAGATTAAGAAATCTCCAAGATCAAACAAGTGGGTTTAATGCTTTTATTCCTTTAGTTTGGCAACAAGATAATAGTTTTATTACAGGTAAAAAGCCACTTGGCTCGGTGGAAATTTTAAAAACTTTAGCTATAGCAAGAATAGTGCTTGATAATATTAAAAATATCAAAGCATACTGGGCAACCATGGGTATAAATTTAGCTATGGTAGCTCAAGATTTTGGTGCAAATGATTTAGATGGTACTATAGAAAAAGAAAGTATACAAAGTGCAGGTGGGGCAAAAAGTTCAAATGGCTTGAGTTTAAAAACTTTTATAGAAATGATTCAAAGCTCAGGTTATATAGCGATAGAACGTGATAGTTTGTATAATGAATTAAAAACTTATTAAGGATAAAAATGGATTTTTTTAAACTTAAAGAGCATAATAGTGATGTAAAAACTGAAATTTATGCAGGTGTTGCTACTTTTTTAGCAATGATTTATATTATACCAGTTAATGCAAATATTATGAGTAATTCAGGTATGCCACTAGAAGCTTTAATTGTTGCAACTGCTTTAGTGACTATTATAGCTACTACTTTTAGTGCTTTTTTCTCTAATACTCCTGTGGCTATGAGTGTGGGTATGGGGCTAAATGCGTATTTTACTTTTAGTGTGTGCAATACCTATCAAATTCCTTGGCAAAGCGCTTTGGGAGCTGTGTTTTTATCGGGTGTTATTTTTACTTTATTATCTTTTACTAATTTTAGGATTTGGGTAATAAAAAGCATACCAAATGATTTAAGAAAAGCTATATCAGCAGGTATTGGAACCTTTATAGCTTTTATGGGGCTTGTGCAAATGGGGATTATCACTAAAAGCGAAGCAACCTTAGTAGGTTTGGGTGATTTCTCAAACACTAAAGTACTTTTTGGATTATTTGGTTTATTTTTAGTTTTTGTTTTTTGGGCTTGGAGGATTAAAGCTGCGTTTATCTTAGCTGTTTTTGTAAGTGCTTTATGTGCTTGGATTTTTGGTATTGATGGAGCTAGGTTTCCAGAGCAACTTTTATCTTTACCAGTTATTAGCGGAGATAATGGTTTAAGCGCTATATTTGGTAAGCTTGATATTAAAGGAGCTTTAGAGCTTAGTATGATTCCTATAGTACTTACTTTTTTTGTTACTCAGCTTTTTGATAGTGTGGGTACAATCACAGGTGTAGGCTCAAGAGGAAAAATCTTTGATGATCCAAAACAAGGTGAGAAAAAATTAGGTAAAACCTTAGGTGCTGATGCTGCTAGTTCGGCTATGGGGGCTGTTATTGGAACTTCTACTGTAACTGCTTTTGTGGAAAGCTCAGCAGGGGTAGAAGCAGGAGGTAGAACAGGGCTTACAGCTTTAGTTACTGCTATATGCTTTATTTTTACTTTATTTTTACTGCCGGTGTTTAAAGCTATTCCTGCAAATTCTATTTATCCTATTTTGGTGCTTGTTGGAGTTTTGATGTTTATGGAAGTTGCAAATATTAATTTTAAAGATAAAGCTATAGCAGTGAGTGCATTTTTTATTATTATTATGATGCCACTGACTTACTCTATTACTACAGGTTTTGCTTTTGGATTTATTGCGTATTTATTTATGCGTATTATGCAAAAAGAATTTGATAAAATTAATCTTGGTATTATTGTATTAAGTGCGATTTCATTGCTAGTATTTTTATTACAATTTTTATAGGAAGTGATTATGTATTATTATGCTTATGAAGAATTTCAAAAAGAAATTATTCCTTTTACACGCAAAATTAAGGAAGAATTTAATCCTGATGTATTACTTGCCATTGCAAGAGGTGGTATGACTTTAGGTCATTTTTTAGCAGAAGGTATGGGTAATAGAAATTTATTTTCTTTAAATTCTATTCACTATGAAGATACCCAAAAGTTAGATACGATTAAAATTTTTAATATCCCTGATCTTAGTTCATATAAAAAAGTTCTTTTGGTAGATGATATTATAGATAGTGGTGAAACTATGATAGAAATCAAAAGAGTTTTAATGAAAAAATATCCTCATTTAGAACTCAAAGTAGCAAGTGTTTTTTATAAACCTTCAGCATTACTAATCCCTGAGTTTTATATAAAAGAAGCTAAAGAATGGATTGACTTTTTTTGGAGTATTAAAATTTAGCTTTAAATCAAATACAAATGTTATAATATTATTTTGACTTTATTTTGTTAAGAAAGGATGTCTTATGAGTTTAACAAGAAGAAAATTTCTAAAAGGACTTGCTGCTACTTCAGCGATTGCTTCGGTTAATCCTTTAATGGCTGCAAGCGAGGGAACTAAATTTTATGATACTAAAAAAATTCCTCACGCAACTCACTTTGGTGCTTTTTGGGCTGAAGTAAATTCAGAGGGAAAACTTGTAAAAGTTACACCACAACAATCTGACAAACATCCTTCTATTATCACTGATGCTATCATTGATAGAACTTATTCAGATACTAGGGTAAAATATCCTTGTGTTAGAAAAAGTTTTTTAGAAGGAAAGAAAAGACCTAAATTAAGAGGTAAAGAGCCTTTTGTAAGAGTAAGTTGGGAAAAAGCTTTAGAGCTTGTATTGCAAAAATTAAAAGAAACTCCTATTGAAAATTTATTTAATGCAAGTTATGGTGCTTGGGGGCATGTAGGTTTATTGCACAATTGTAACTCAGTAGCAGGAAGATTTTTTAATACTGCTTTAGGTGGTCACATCGGCACTGATGGAGAGTATAGTAATGGAGCTGCTGGTAAGGTTAATGCTAGTATAGTAGGGGATTTAGAGGTTTATTCTTTACAAACTTCTCATGAAGTTATTTTAGAAAATACTCAAGTTTATGTTTTATGGGGAGCTGATCTTTATAAATGTAACCAAATTGACTTTAAAGTTGCAAACCGTGGTAATGATGAGTATTATAAAAAATACAGCAAATCAAATATCAAATTTATTACTATTGATCCTCAATACACTCAAACAGCAGAAATTTTAAATGCCCAGTGGATTAAAATTCGTCCAAATACCGATGTAGCTTTAATGCTTGGTATGATGAATTATTTATATAAAAGTGGAAAATACGATAAAAAATTCATTGAAAAATATACTGATGGTTTTGACAAATTCTTACCTTATTTACTTGGAAAAACTGATGGTATTGATAAAACTCCAGCTTGGGCTGCAAATATTACCGGTGTTGAAGAAAAAGTTATTACCGCATTAGCAGATACTTTTGTGAAAAATAGAACTTTCTTAGCAGGTAACTGGGCTATGCAAAGAGCGCATCATGGTGAGCAGGCTGATTGGACTTTAATGGTTTTAGCTTCTATGATAGGTCAAGTAGGTCTACCTGGTGGTGGATTTGGTTTTTCTATGCATTATTCAGGTGGTGGACAAGCATTTTCAGGTGTAAGATTACCGGTAGGCTTACCACAAGGTAAAAATAATCTTGATACTAATATCCCTGCAAGTAGAGTTTCAGAGGCAATTTTAAATCCAGGTAAAACAGTTAAATTTAAAGGCAAAGAAATCACCTATCCAAAAATCAAAATGATGTATGTAGTGGGTGCTTCTGTATTAGGCCATCATCCAGACACAAATGAGCTTATTAAGGCTTTAAGAACACTTGATACATTAATCGTACATGAGCCTTGGTGGACACCTATGGCAAAAATGGCTGATATTGTATTACCTTCAACTACAACTTTAGAAAGAGATGATATTAGTTTTGGTGGTTCTTATTCTCAAGATTATGTTTATGCTATGAAAAAAGTAATTGAGCCTTATTTTGAAAGTAGAAATGACTATGATATTTTTGAAGAATTAGCAAAAAGAATAGGCGAAAGAGAACATAAAAAATTCACCGGTGGTAAAACTAAACAACAATGGCTTGAAGGTTTTTATGGTAGAAGTGATTGTCCTTATTATATGGAATTTGCTAATTTTTGGAAACAAGGTTTTATTCATTTTGAAACTCCAAAAGAAGCCTATAATTTCGTAAGACACTCTGAATTTAGAGCTGATCCTGTGGCAAATAAACTTGCAACAGAAAGTGGAAAAATCCAAATTTATTCTCCAAAATTTGAAAAATACAACTTAGAAGACTTTAAAGCACATCCAACTTGGTTTGAACCAGCTGAGTGGCTAGGTAATGAAAAATTAGTTAAAAAATATCCTTTCCATTTAGTAAGCCCACACCCAAGATATAGAGTGCATTCTCAACTTGATAATACCTGGGTGAGAGATTTGTATAAAATTCAAGGTAGAGAGCCTGTGATGATAAATACAAATGATGCTAAAAAACTTGGTATTACTCATGGGGAAGTTGTAGAAGTATATAACGATCGTGGATCGCTTTTGGCAGGTGCTTTTGTAGCAGATAATATTATGGAAGGGGTTATTAGTATTCAAGAGGGTGCTTGGTATGATCCTGAAGATGTAAGTGATAGTAAGCCAAGATGTAATGCAGGTCATGTAAATGTTTTAACAAGCTCAAGACCAACTTCAACTATGGCTCAAGCAACTAGTGTAAATACTTGTCTAGTGGGCATTAAAAAACTAAAAGAAGTTATAAAACCTTATAACTCAACTACGCCACCAGAAATTATAGGAGCTTAATAATGAAGAAGATTATATTAGTATTGACTTTTTTAGCTAGTGCTTTATTTGCTAAAGATATGTTTATTTTTAATGAAAAAGTAGATCTTTTAGATAGTGCTAGTAAAAAAGTAGTAGGACAAATTTATGAAGGCTCTAAAGTAGAGCTTGTAAAAGAAGAGGGTGAATATTCTTTAATCAAAGTTAAAGGCGAGGTTGTGGAGTCAAATCCAAAAAGCCTTGCTTATACCAAAGATGGAATTTATCTTTTACTTACTTTAAATGCTAAAAATGCAAGCAATGAAATGGAATTTTTAGTTAAAAGCAAAGATTTAACCGATCAAGAAATTCTTGCCTGGGATGAGATAGAATTAACTTATTATGATACTTGTACAAGTTGTCACGCAGCGCATAAACCAAAAGAACATTTAATGGAAGAATGGGACGCATACTTATCTGCTATGCAAGGTTTTGCAAAAATTACTGACGCAGAAAAAGATAGAATTTTAAGATTTTTACAATCTCATGCAAGTAATGGTCCTGTAAAACTTGACTAATCAAAAATGAAAAGGTATTTGCTAGCCGTTTTATTTTTTGATTTTTGTGCTTTATTGTATGGCATAAGCACTTTATCTATAAGCTACAACGAAGCACAAATTTATTTTTATGATCATAGCTTAATTGCTATAATCGCTAGGTTTGGCACCACTCTTTTAGGTCAAAATGACTTTGGATTAAGACTTCCTTTTGTTTTATTGCACTCTTTAAGTTGTGTTTTATTATACATTTTAGCTTTAAAATACACCAAAACTTCTTTTGATGCCTTTATTTCTGTGGTTCTTTTTATATTACTCCCTGGTAGTGTAGCTAGTGCTTTACTTATTAATGAATCAAGCGTTGTGATATTTTTCACACTTTTAATTTTAGTATTATTTGAATATAAGAAAATATTTTTATTTTATATTTTATTAGTTTTAGTTCTTTTTGTAGATGGAAATTTTGCAATTTTATACTTGTCTTTTTTCTTCTATGCAATTTATAAAAAAGATAAATTACTTATTACATGTTCTTTGATTTTATTTGCTATTGCAATGAGTGTTTATGGGTTTGATACAAGTGGAAAACCTAAGGGATATTTTTTGGATACTTTGGGTATTTTTGCAGCTTGTTTTTCTCCTTTGATTTTTCTTTATTTTTTTTATGTTGTTTATAGAATTCTTTTACAAGATGATAAACCACTTTTATGGTTTATTAGTGCAAGCACTTTTGTTTTTTGTTTGATTTTTTCTATAAGACAAAGACTTTTTTTAGAAGATTTTTTACCTTTTTGTGTGGTTTGTACTCCTTTGTTGATTCGTTATTTAATGTCTTCTTATCGTTCAAGAATGCCGCAATTGCGCTTAAAACATAAAATTTTTATAGAATGTTCTTTAGTTTTTTTACTATTTTTTTATCTTGGTATCATTTTTAATCAAAGTTTTTATTATTTATTAAAAGATCCCAAAAAACATTTTGCCTATGATTATCACATAGCTAAAGAACTAGCTCTAAATTTAAAACAACATAATCTCACGCATATTACTACACAAGATAAAGAACTGACCATAAGACTTAAATTCTATGGTATTTCCAAAGGTAAGTTAGAACTTCATTCTAGTAAAAAAAATAGCAAGATTTATGTTAGTTTGGGTAAGCATAAAGTTTATTATTCTATAAAATGAAACAAGCTTTTACTTTAATAGAACTAGTTTTTGTTTGTATTATATTATCTTTATTGTTTTCTATGGCCTATGTTTATTATAAGCCTGATTATTTGCGTTTGGGAGCTGAGCAAGTTTTAAATGATATTAAATACACAAGACATTTAGCTTTAATGCAAAATGATTTTAGAGTTAAAGAATTTAACATTGCTAAACGAGAGTGGTTTAAGGCCAAATGGCAACTGTATTTTATACGTTCAAAATCTGCCACTAATAACGAGCAAACCTATACCATTTTTTTAGATAAAAATGGCGATGGCAATGCAAACATAGGTAAAAATATGATCAATAAAGACAGAGAAATAGCTGTTGATCTTATTAATCCAGATATATTAATGAATTCAGGTCAAAGTGGTGTGATAAATCAAAATGATTTCAAAGCAAATTTAAAATACAATATAGAAAAAACTTATGGTATATCTAAGGTTTTATTTGAAGGTGCTTGTAAAGGAAGTACGCGTTTAGTTTTTGATGATTATGGCCGTTTATATACGCCTTTAAAAAATGCCACACGTGCTTATGATAAACTTGCTTCTTTTAATAATGATTGCATTATAAGATTATCTAATAACCAAAATGAGCATATATGCATTGTTATAAATCCTATCAGTGGTTATGCTTATATGCCTAATTTTTCTTCACTAAACCAGCAGAGTGTTATTTTAAATAATAAACAAATATTTTGTCATAATATATAATTTTTATTAAAATTTATTATTTTTTTGATAAAATATATTTACTAAAAATACTTCAATTTAAATACAAAAAAGGAGATACATGAATGCAAATACACAAATGAGTGTGAAAAATAAATTGTCCATTGTTGTTGGTGTTATTGTCTTTTTAGCTTTATCAATAATCACTATAATGGCATTTGTTTCTAGTAGAAATAATTTAATTTCAAACAGTAAACAAGCGAATGAAGATTATTTATTGATCACAGAAACTCAAGTAGAAGGATATGTTGATGGCTATATAGATATTTTACTTGCCATAAAAAAATACATTGATTCTTTGGGAAAAAATCAAGTTTTAAATTTTGATTCTATGGAGCAAATGCTAGGAGATGATTTAAAAATTTTTAAAGATGGATCAAATACTTTAGCTGTCTATGTTGGTTTTCCCGATGGAACTATGCTTGTAAGCGATACTGTTTCTGATAAAAAGGGGGTTAATTTTAGAAAAAGAGGTGGTGGAATTTCTTCTTATGATGATCCAAGTTACGATGCTACTTCTAGAGACTGGTATAAAGGGGCTATTGCAAATGATGGAGTGTTTATAAGTGATGTCTATGAAGATTCTGTTACAAAATTACCTAGTTTTACTTATTCTACCCCGATTAAGAAAAATGGTAAGTTGATAGGTGTTTTAGGTGTTGATTTACTGCTAACATCTTTGCAAAAGACCTTTGAAAAACTTCCAGGAAATGTTTTTGTTTTTGATACAACAAGCTCTATTCCTTTTGCATCAAATAATAAATCATTAATCTTAACCCAACATCCAAGTATAGAAGAGATAAAAAAATATCATCAACAATTTGGAGATTATAAAACATTTGAATATATAAGCGTTGATACACAAGAAGAAAGATTTGGAATTTGCGCTAATATAGATAATTCAAAAGCTAAAGTAAGCTATATTGCTTGTGCAACTCAAAAGCAAGATGAGTTGGAAATGTTGGTTTTAAAAGACGCATATAAGCAAATTATTTTTTCTATTATTATATTGTTTATTTCATGTTTTGCTATTTACTTTTTTTCATCAAAATTACTATCCCCTTTACAAGCAATCCAAAAAGGTATCAACTCTTTCTTTGATTTTATCAATCATAAAACCAAAGATTCAGCTATGATAGATGTTAAAACAAATGATGAGCTTGGTGCTATGGCCAAAGCCATT